>JACCWU010000337.1 GCA_013697465.1 Actinomycetota bacterium
GTTCGTGACGGGCTTCGGCTACCCCGTCGTACCGGAGGGAGCGGCGCGCATCCGGGTCCAGATGTCCGCCGCGCTGGAGCCCGAGCATCTCGAGCGCGCGATCGAGGCGTTCAGGCGCGTGCGGGAGGCGTAGCGCGCGAGGCGTCGATCCAGGCGGTTCCCGGCCATGGCGTCGGCGCTCTCTCGACAAACCGCGAGCCGAAGGGCGCCGTGCCGGCGGTGACGCTCACGAGGACCCTAATGTGGGGCGGATTCAGCGCTTCGTGAAGACGTAGTCGTTCGCCCTGGCCATCACGTGGCACGAGACGCAGAGTTGTCCCTGCGCGAGCACCGAGTACCTGGACGCGGCGCTCGAGCGGGTGTACTCGACGAACCGCCAACGCCCGTTCAGCTTCCGCATGACGGCGAACTGACCGACGTACTTCGTGCCCGGCTTGACGATCGTCTTCACGACGACCGTCCCGTTCGGGTACTTCGCACCGGCCTTCGGCTTGCTCGCATAGACGTTCTTGACGCCGCCGTGCGCTCCCAGCCGGTCGGTCGTGATCGGCTTCTTGTTGATCTTCGGCCACTTCTGGTACCCGTTCGTGTACGAGGGGAGGCCGTTCGCCGTCGTCTCGGCTGTGGCAACGACAGCGGCGGCCGCGGCGAACGCGACGACAAGGACGATCGCGATGACTCTCCCGCGCACATCGGGAATGATGACATGCCGAGGCCTCGTTTGAGAAGGCCGGGGCGATCAAGGGCTCCTCGATCGTCGTGCATCCGGCAAGCCGCGCCGGCCTTGAAAAGCGCTGCACCCGAGCGCAAGATTGCTTCTCCCACGAGGAGTGGAGGGTGGGTGACGGGTGAGCTCTGAGATCGCGACCACTTTGCGGGAGCGTGCTGAGCGCCGCTCCTCTCGTGCCGTACGGCGTCGCGTCGCCGCGATTCTGCTGCTCGGTCCCCTGACGACGCTCGGCGGACTTGCCTGGGCGATCGTCCAGCCGTACCGGATCGTGTTTTTCCACCCCGAGGGGAAGGGAGCCTACGACTACGTCGTCCAGCCCCCGCTGCTCGCAGCGCTCGTCGGGATCGTGTTCATGGTCGTGATCGCGCCGGGTCTGGTCGAGGATCTCGAGGGAGAGGCCGAGGGCGATGGTCCCGCGACCTGAGATCGCCCACTGGCTCGCCGCGTCCGTCTTGCTCTTCTTCGGACTCGTCCTGCTCTCCGAGGCGATCGTCGGGACGGAGGTGTTCAGGCGACGCCTCTGGCGCGCGTATCTGTGGCCGTCGCTCGCCCTGTGCGGAGGAATCCTTCTCTGGGTCATCGTCGTCTTCTCGACCTTCTCGACGATGCACCTGCTTGCACATGCGGTCTGGGCCCAGGTCGCGATGATCGCCGGCGCGGTTCAGTTCGCCGTGGTGCGCGGCAAGCTCACGAGTCCCCACTGGTCGCTCGTGTTCGCGGGCGGGCTGCTGCTCTCGGGACTCGCGTTCGTCGTCCACGAGCAGAATCCGTGGCTCTACTCCCGCTCGGCGTTCCTCCATCACGCCCTCGGGTGGACACTGGTGGTCGCCGCGCTCGTTCCGCTCGGCCAAGCGCTGCGGCCGCAGCGGGTGCTCTGGCAGGCGGGCTTTGCGCTGACGTTTCTTGCGATTGCAGCGCTCCTCTATGCCGACCGCGATGTCGCGCCGATCTTCGGCCATCTCTCCGATGTCGCCGGAGGGCGATGAAGCGCGGTCTCGCAGCTGCGGCAGCGATCGCTGCAGCTCTCGCCCTCCCGGCGACGGCGGGCGCGCACGCGTCTCTCAGCGGCGCGTCGCCTGAGACGCAGTCGAGCGTCGGCGTTCCGCCGACCGACGTGCGCCTTCGCTTCAACACCGCGGTGACGGCGACCTCGGGGGCGATACAGGTGCTCGCGCCCGACGGCACAGTGCTCTCGGGCACCTCTCGAGTGTCCCGAGACGGCCGAGTTGTGACCGCGCCGGTCTCGCGGATCACGCGAGGATCGGCGTATACCGTGCGCTGGCGCGTGACCGGATCGGACGGTCATTCGCCAGCGGGAGTCTTCACCTTCGGGGTGGGTGTGAAGGCGCCGCCCCCGACGGAGGCCGTGGGCGCGGGCGGCGCAACGTGGAAGGACAACGTCTCGCGTTGGCTCTTGTTCGCCGGAATCGCGTTCGTGATCGGCCCGCTGGCCGTGCGTCTCCTCATCCTGCCGGGGCCGCTGCCGCCGGCTCTCGAGCGGCGCTTCCACCTCGTGACGACGATCGCCGCGTTCGCGGTGATCGATGTGGGGATCGCGGCATTCGTCGCGCGGGCGTCGAATGCCCTGCAGCTTCCGGGGTCCGACCTTCTCTACGGAGACCTCCAGCCGTTCGCCGAGAAGACGCGCTTCGGGATCGCCTTCCTCGTGATGACGGTGGGCTTCGCGGTCGTCGCCGCCCTGTTGATGCTCGCATGGGTCTTCGACCGTCTCGAGCTCCGCTGGCCGGCGCTTGCGCTTTCGCTGGTCCTCGTCACCGGTCTCTCGCTCTCGGGGCACCAGGGCACGGAGCCGAACGCGACCGCTCTCTCGGAGCTCGCCGACTGGGTGCACCTGGTTGCGGCTTCGGTCTGGGTCGGAGGGGTCGC
>JACCWU010000014.1 GCA_013697465.1 Actinomycetota bacterium
CGCCATGCGTGACGGCCCGCGGCCTTGCGTGCGGCGTCCAGGGAGTCGACGAGCTGAGACATGGCTCTCATTGTCACACCGAACCTGAGTCCCTGCCAGCGGACGGATTCAGGCGATCGGCTTCTCCATCGACACACATGCGATTGTGATGCCGTCCGGCATGGTGACCTCCGTCTCCTCGATCGGCCGGAAGCCGTACGCGAGATACAGCGGCACGCCGGGCATGGTCGCCACGAGGGCGAGCTGACGGAACCCTTCGTCTTTCGCCGCAGCCTCGCACTCCTCGAGGATCCGCCGGCCGAGGCCCCGTCGCGTCCAGTCGGCGCGGACGAACATCGCTCGCACTCGCGCCGGCTCGCTTTCAGGGTCGAGGGCACGTTCATCGTCCTCGGACTCGCCACTGCCCGTGTAGAGCCGGTCGCGCCTGCTCCAACCGCCGCAGGCCACTATCTCGTTGCCGCTCTCGAGCACGAAGTAGGTCCCGTCGGCGAGCAGCATCGGATCGACTTGCGCGACGTAGCGAACGGCGCTCGCCGATTGTCGGTCGTCGTAGAAGAGCGGAAAGAGCGCCGCCGCGGACTCCTTCATCAACAAGTCGACGGCACCTTCGTCCCCCGGCGTTGCGATTCGAAGGGTCGGCTGAGCGGGTTCCACGGCGCGACAGACTAGGTCGCGAGCCTGTACGACGACGACTCGGTGCGGGATGATCAAGGCCCTGCGTACCAGAGGAGGCACGAATGGCCCCGATCGTGAACAGCGTCGAGATCTCGAGGAGCCCCGAAGACGTCTTTGCCTATTTGACCGACCTGAGCCGGTTCACCGAATGGCAGGAGCAGGTCGTGAGCGCCCGCCCGCTGGACGACGGGCCGATGGAGGTGGGCTCGAAAGCCTCGCTGACCCGTCGAATGGGCAGGCGCGAGCAGACGTTCACCACCGAGTTGACCGAGTGGAACCCTCCGCGGAGCTACGGGTTCCGCGGGATCGACGGCCCGGTCCGGCCGATCGGGAAGGGAACGCTCGAGCCGGTGGGCGACGGTCAACGCACCCGCTTCACCTTCTCGATCGACTTCGAAGGGCATGGCATCGGGAAGCTCCTGGTGCCACTCGTGGTTCGCAGGCAGGCGAAGTCGGAGATCGTCAAGAGTCACGAAGCGCTGAAAGAGCGGCTGGAACGCAGCGCCGCTTGATTCATTCGAACGCATCGTCTGTGGCGCTTCTGCCGCGTATCGGCGTCCGCTCGACGTCAGCGCTCGCCGAGGTATTCGGCGGCGAGCCGCTTCGGCGCCTGGATGAGCCAGGAGTCTTCGAGCCGCTCCAGCAGCTCCGCTCTTTCGACGGCCTCCAGCCGAATCTGTACGCCGGGGTAGCCGTCGTAGTGCGGGCTGGAGAAGTACACGTCAGGCCGTGAGTCGAGGAGTAGCCGCTTCTCGTCTCGGTCGACCCGCACGGCCAGGCCGCCGCCGTCGCGCTCCCGGGCCATCCAGGCGAAGAGCTTCCCGCGCACGCGCAGCGTGGGCCTATCGCCCGGAGACTCTTCCACCTCGGGGAAGGAGAGAGCGAGTTCGCGAACCGTCTCCCAGTCGGCCATACGCCGAGGCTAGCTGCCTGCGAGGGAGGTGCGGGAGGCATCGTGCACGACCGATTCAGGCTAGGGTGGAGCTGGCATTTCGACGTCCCGACGAGCTGCTCGTGTGCCGACGTGGCTCGCACCATCGAATCCGAGAAGCGGATCGACGCCGATCGGGACTCGACAGATCGACAGAGAGGAAGGGTCGATGGGTAACCGACAGCAGACGATGGCGAAGATCGCACGCGAGCGCTCTGTCAAGGAGCGTCGCGAGCGCAAGGAAGAGAAAAAGCGGCTGAGGAAGCTTGCGGCAGCCGAGGGAACCGACCTGACGGCCGACGGCATCGAGCTGCCGGAGGGGGAGATCGACGCTACGTCAGCGCCGGCCGAGGGAGACTCGGAGATCGCCGACGAGCCGCCGGCGTAACACGTTCGCGCCGGCGCGTGGTGACCTCAGCGCTACGCGCGCTCCTCGATTCTCATGAGCCCCAGCGCGACGATCGTCCGGTAGCTCGCGAACGCATGATGACCGGCCTGTAGCAGGTACTGGTTGCCTGCTTCGACCAACTGTCGGTAGACGTACAGGGGCACCCTCACCGAGCGTTCGCAGTCTTCCTTCGTGCATTCGCACGCGAACTCGACGAGTCCTTGCGCATCGGTCGTCGGGCTGGCCTCGGCCGCCTTCCGCTCGTTTGACTGCCGACGATCGACGCGGTGAGCGATTCCGACCTGCACCGCGTCGAGCTCCTCGCTGGCCCTACTTGCCACGGGCGGTCTTCTTCTGCTTTTTCTTCTTGACCTTCACGCTCGGGAGACGCGCGCCCGCTTGCGCGTCGCTGGCGAGAGAGCTCGACCCTTTCTTCGGCTTGGCACTCATGTCGATTCCTCCTTCGAGGAGCGCGTTCGAGGTGCGCACCGGTGGGGCGACGGCGGCCCCCCGGACGGCGATGTCCGGATGACCTGTCGCGGGGTGCGGCTACCACTGGACACGTCGCGCCCTACGGCTCCTCCTGCCTCGAACGGATAAGGAGAGCGCGGGGCGCGCCTTCGGTATTCGTCCTGTGTCGTCGGAGTGTACGGGATCGCGCCGTCGTGCCGGGAAATTCAGGCCTGCGCCGGCGCAGGCTCGCC
>JACCWU010000062.1 GCA_013697465.1 Actinomycetota bacterium
GGCGGACTGCTCGTTGCAAAAGCCGGCGGAAATCTCGCGAGCCGTACTCTCCGTCGGGAGCCCGCCTACCCGGGACTGCGAGAGCTCATCCGCCGCTTCCACGCCGCGGCGCTCGCGGGGCGCGAGCCACCGGTCCCCGAAGCGGAGACACTCGCGGCGGCGAGACTGCTCGAGCGCGTCCGCGCCGGCCACGCATAGGCTCGCGTACGTACGTCCCCGCGTGGTGACGGCCCCCCGCTTGACCAGCGCGCGGGGGCAAGAGACAGCAGGTCCTCCGGTTAGGCTCGAGTCAGTGCCCGAGTCGCCGATCTCGTTCGCTCGCGGAGCTCCCGCGCCCGAGCTGATTCCCGCCGCCGAGCTCGCCGAGTGCGCCTACGCCGTCGCGCAGCGGGAGGGAGCGCGGCTCTTCTCGTACGGCCCGGGCGCAGGGTACGGGCCGCTCCGGGAGTGGATCGCCGCGAGGCACGACGTCGAGGCTGAGCGAGTGGTGCTCACGGTCGGCGGCCTTCTCGGCTTCGTCATCTTCGCCGCCGAGGCGCTTCGGCGACGGCCCGGCCGGGTGCTGGTCGAGGCACCGAGCTACGACCGGCCGCTGAAGATCCTCGCTCGCGAAGGCGCCGAGATCGTCGCGCTGCCGATGGACGACGAGGGACTCGATCCCGACGCGCTCGAGGCGGAGCTCGGCAGGGCTTCCGAGGCGCCCTCCTTCCTGTACACGATCCCCACGTTTCAGAATCCGAGCGGACGGACGCTCAGCTCGGATCGCCGCCGGCGCCTCGTGGAGATCGCTCGAGCCCACGGCCTCCCGGTGCTGGAGGACGATCCGTACGGCCTCGTACGCTTCGAGGGCGAATCCCCGCCGACGCTGCACGAGCTCGAGGGCGGAGAGCTCGTCACGTACACCTCGTCGTTCTCGAAGACGGTCGCGCCGGGTCTCCGCACGGGGTACTTCGTCCTCCCCGGCGTCACGGCTCGATCGTTCGAGGAGCGCGCCGTTTCGATGTACATCTCCCCGCCGTTCCTCGCCCAGGCCACGATCGCGGAGTTCGTCGAGCGCGGTCGTTTCGAGCCGAACCTGGAGCGGGTACGGGCCGAGCTCGGTGCACGGCGCGACGCGATGCTCGGTGCGCTCGAGCACGAGCTTCCGGAGGCATCCTGGAGCCGGCCCGACGGCGGCTACTTCATCTGGCTTGACCTTCCCCACGAGGTCGACACGTCGGCGCTTGCCGGCCGCGCAGAGCAGGCAGCGGTGACGTTCGTCGCCGGCCGCGACTTCTTCCCAGAGGGGTCGGCACTCGGCCGCGCGTCAGCGCGGCTCGCTTTCAGCTACGAGACTCCTGAGCGCATCGCGGAAGGCATCGGCCTCTTGTCGGGTCTGATGCGCTGAGCGCTACGTGCTACGCCTGCGCCGCTCGCGCCAGCGGTCGAAGAGGAAGCCACCGGCGAACCCGATTCCGAGGCAAAGGAGAATGAGCACGAGCTTCGAGATCCGCCCCGAGAAGAAGACGAAGTCGATCTCGACCTCTTCTCGGTTCAGGAAGACGAGTAGCACCGCGTAGAGGGCCACAAGCCCGAAGGCGACGACCGACCACGGGATGTCGCGTTTCGTGGCGGGACGCTGCCCTTCCATGACGAGATCCTACGCCGCGTGGCCGGCGGCGAGGCGGGGGATCGGCCTCGGCACGAGCCGCGGCTGCCGCGGTGGCGTCAGCGCGCCGGCCGAGGCGGCTCGAAACGTCGGACAAGGCACGTTCCCCGAGAGCGCGCAGAGCCCCTCTCGCCGGAAGTAGCAGTCGTCGCAGGTGACCTCTGAGCGTTTCTTCACATCGTCTCCTTGGGAGGTCGCCCCTCGTCGACCAGACCGCATTCTGTCCCGGCGGTCCCAGCGAGACAAGGCCTCTCGAGACGAAACGGCCGCAAATTGCGGCTGTTGTCAAGAGCGAAAAAGATCCTGCAAACTCAGCATTTCACGGGCACTGTTGCCAACGCCCGCAACGCCTGTTGATAACTCTCCACAGGAATGACGGGCAGCCCGGCCGCATGCTTGCGCGCCTCGTCAGTGTTCTCCCCCGCGGGGACGAGGAAGAGATCCACACCCGCGCGGAGCGCTCCGATCGTCTTCTGCTTCAGCCCTCCGACCGAGAGCACCGAGCCGTCGATCGCGAGCTCTCCGGTGGCCGCGACGTCGCAGTCGTGGGTCACGTCGCGTCCGAGCATGCGCGCGATCTCGAGCGCGAACGGCAGGCCGGCCGAGGGGCCGCCGACACGGCCGAGATCGATGTCGACGTCGAGCGGAAGATCGATGTCCGCGCGCTGGTCCACCTGGATGCCGACGATCGGCCGGTCCGGCTCCTCGGGGCTCGGAATCGTGTCGACGGCGAGCTCGAGCCTCTTGCCGTCTCGCTGCACCGTGAGCCGTACGCTCTCCCCGGGACGGCGCCGGCCGATCTCTCTCCGGAGCTCGTCTGGCGTCCTCACCGGACGCCCGTCGACCGCGACGATCACGTCGCCCCCCTCGACCTTGCCCGCGGCGGGGGCGTCGGAGGCGACGCCGATCACGATTGCCCCACGCGGAGTTGCGCGGACGTCGTATCCGAGCGTACGCAGCGCCACCGCGGAGGCAACCAGCTCAGACCGCTGCATGTCGAGGGTGTTCTGACGCTGGCGCTCCTCGTCCGACGTCCCGGGAGGCAGCAGCGCGTGCTTGGGGACGACGGTCGAGCCGTCCGGCCTCGTGAACGGCAGCAGCTGCTCGAGATACGTCGCTCGGCGGACGTACACGTCGACGTAGTAAACGCCGCCACCGTCTGCCGGATCCGCTCCTTCCACCCTCACCTTCTCCGCGAGCGGCTTGGCGCGATCGGGCGTGAAGATGAACTCGTCGGCAGGCACCGACCATAGAACGAGCGCGGCAATGCCGACCAGGACGAGCGGCAGGACAAGCCAGCGGAGGCGCATCGGGGACCCCCGGGCTAGAGGAGCCCGCGGGTGAGCCCGCCGTCGACGGGCAGGACCGTGCCCGTGATGTAGGCGGCTCGATCCGAGCAGAGGAAGGCGACGAGATCTCCGATCTCGCGCGGCGTTCCCAGTCGCCCGAGCGGGATCGCCTCGAGGTCCGACTCGGTCGGCCCGTCGGGATAGACCTCGCGGATACGCGCCGTGTCGATCCGTCCCGGGGCGATCGAGTTGATCGTGATCCCTTTCGGCCCGAGCTCGCGCGCGAGCGTCTTGGCCCACCCGACGACACCGGGCCGCACCGCGTTCGAGAGCGCGAGGTTGTCGGCCGGCTCCCGGACGGTGCTCGAGGTGACGTTGACGACCCGCCCGCACGCGCTCTGCTCGAGGTACGGCAGGCAGAGAGACGTCAAGCGCACGGCCGAGACGAGCATGAGCTGCACGGCGGCGAGGACGTTCTCCTCGTCGAGGGCGAGCGCGGGCGTGCGCGGCGGCCCTCCCGAGTTGTTGATCACGATGTCGATCCCGCCGAACGTGTCGACGGTCGTGCGAACGAGGCGCTCGAGGTCGTCGGCGACGGCTACGTCTCCGGCCACGGCGACCGCGCCGAGCCGCTCGGCCTCGCGCTCGAGCACATCCGGCCGCCTGGCGAAGAGCACGAGGTTCGCTCCCTCCTCGCCGAGCGCCTCCGCGATCCCGAGCCCGATTCCTGCGGACCCGCCGCAGACGATCGCAGTCCGTCCCTTCAGCTCGAGGTTCACTCCGCTATTTCCTCTTCAGGATGCCGACGACCTCGCGCACGGCGGACGCCGACGCGCGCAGCATCTTCTTCTCGTCCGCAGTGAGCTTCAGCCGCACGATCTCCTCGACGCCGCCCGCGCCGAGCTTCGTGGGCACGCCCATGTACATGCCGCGGATCATGTATTCGCCGTCGAGGTACGCAGTGCACGGGAGCACGCGCTTCTGGTCGAGACAGATCGCGTCGACCATCTGCGCCGCGGCCGCACCCGGTGCGTACCAGGCCGACGTGCCGAGGAGGCCGACGAGCTCGCCGCCGCCGAACCGCGTCCGGTCGACGAGCTTGCGGATCGTCGACTTCGGGAGGAGCTCCGAGAGCGGGATGCCGCCGACGGTCGTTGCCGAGACCACCGGGACCATCTGGTCGCCGTGCCCGCCGAGCACCATGGCCGTGACGTCACGGACCGAGACGTCGAGCTCGTGCGAGATGAACGCCGCGAAGCGCGCCGTGTCGAGGATGCCCGCCATCCCCACGACTCGGGACTTCGGAAACCGCGACACCGCCTTCGCGACATGGCACATCGCGTCGAGCGGGTTGGACACGACGACGAGCACCGCCTTCGGCGAATGACGCTTCACGTCCTTCGTGACCGCTGTGACGATGGCCTCGTTCGTCGCGACGAGGTCGTCCCGGCTCATTCCCGGCGCGCGGGGTCTCCCGGCCGTGATGACGACGACGTCGGAGTCCGCGGTCTCGTCGTAGCCGTTCGTTCCGGTGATCCGCGGCTCGTAGCCGAGCACCGCGCCGGCCTGGTTCAGGTCGAGCGCCTTGCCCTGCGGAAAGTCGGGGACGATGTCCACGAGGACGACGTCCGCGTAGTCCCGCCGGGCGATCTCCTGCGCGCACGTTGCCCCGACGTTGCCGGCGCCCACGACTGTCACTTTCTTCCTCACGAATCTCCTCCTAATCGGACTCGCCCGCGGCGAGCCTGGCGATGATCGCGTCCGCGTACTCTGACGTGCCGACCGCGGTGGGATCGTCCCGCTTCGACTTCAGGTCGTACGTGACGCTCTCGCCCTCGGCGATGACGGCTGCCACGGCCTGCTCCAGGCGGCGCGCGGCTTCCCGCTCTCCGAGGTGCTCGAGCATGAGCTTGCCGGAGAGGATCATCGCGGTCGGGTTCGCCTTGTTCTGGCCCTTGTAGCGCGGGGCAGAGCCGTGCGTGGCCTCGAAGACGGCCGCCTCGGTGCCGATGTTGGCGCCGGGCGCGAGCCCTAGCCCGCCCACGAGCCCGGCCGTGATGTCGCTGACGATGTCGCCGTAGAGGTTCGGCAGGACGAGGACGTCGTATTCTTCCGGGCGCTGGACCAGGCCCATGCAGAGCGCGTCCACGAGCACCTCTCGCGAGGCGAGCTCCGGGTAGTCGGCGGCGACCTCGCGGAAGATCGACAGAAAGAGCCCGTCTGTGAACTTCATGATGTTGGCCTTCGTCACCCCGGCAACCTCGCGACGGTGGTTCGAGCGCGCGTACTCGAACGCGTGGCGGATGATGCGCTCCGACGCTTCGCGGCTGATCGGCTTGACCGAGATACCCGACCCGGAAGCGATCTGCTTCGGCTGGAGTGCGTTGAGCATCCCGATCACGTGCTCGGCGTCCTCGGTGCCCGCCTCGTATTCGATCCCTGCGTAGAGGTCCTCCGTGTTCTCGCGGACGACGACCACGTCGACGCCCTCGTAGCGGGAGCGCACGCCCGGGTAGGTCTTGCAGGGTCGCACGCACGCGTACAGCTGGAGCTCGTGGCGCAGCGCGACGTTAACCGAGCGGAACCCGGTGCCGATCGGCGTCGTGATCGGTCCCTTGAGCGCGACGCCCGAGCGCCTGATCGACTCGAGCGTGTCGTCGGGAAGAGGCGTGCCCTGCTCTTCCATGACGTCCACGCCCGCCTGACGGACGTCCCATTCGAACTCCACGCCGGTGGCCTCGAGAACTCGCCGCGCCGCCTCGGTCAGCTCGGGACCCGTCCCGTCTCCGGGAATCAGCGTGACGCGGTGGGCCATGGCCGCGGCCGATCGTACCTGTGTCCGCCCCGAATC
>JACCWU010000071.1 GCA_013697465.1 Actinomycetota bacterium
GTCATCCTTAACAGGGTTCTCGATGGTGCCGAAGCGCGTTCTTCTTCTCCTCCTTGTCACGACACTGGGTCTCCGTTGCGCGCGCAACACCGAGCGCGTCGCGCTGGACGAGCCGATCACGCCCCCGGGCACCGTCGAGCGCGAGCCTTACCTCGTCACAATCAGCGACACGTCGGCCGTCCTGCGCTGGAGCACCTACACGCCCGAGCAGCCGGGAATACGCTTCTGGGCCGAAGAAGCCGAAGGAGACACGACGGAACTGGTGCTCGAGGAGATGGGCCGCGACCACACGTTCCAGATGCTGAGCCTGCTGCCGGCCACCGAGTACACCTACCAGATCCAGATCAACGACACGCTGTGGTCCGACGCGGCCGGGTTTCGCACCTTCCCCAAACCCGGCTCGAAGGAGCCTTTCGCGTTCCTGGCTTTCGGCGACTCGGGATTGCGCAGCGCGGGCCAGCTCGCCGCGGCCGACCAGCTGAACCAGGAGGAAGCGGCCCTCATCATCCACATGGGCGACGTCGCCTATGTGGACGGGACGGTGCAGGAGTTCACCGACAACCATTTTGGTGTCTACGCGCCGCTCCTGAAGCGCGTCCCGTTCTTTCCCGCGCCTGGCGACCACGACCTGCGAACCGCCGGCGGCGCGCCTTACATCGATGCGTTCACGCCGCCTGGCGGCCGCCCTTCCTCCGACTCGCCGCTCTACTACTCATTCACGTATGGAAGCGTACGTTTCATTTCGCTCGATTCCAAGTCCTCCGAGGAGCACGCGGTCGAGCACGGCTACCTGGGCGACCCGTCGAGCGAGCAGTATCAGTGGCTTCTGCGCCAGCTCTCTGCCGCGCGGGCCGATCCCAACATCGACTGGACGATGGTCTACTTCCACCATCCACCCTACAGCGCGTCGACCGGCTTCGGAGGCCATGGCTCCGACCTCGCGATCCGGCGGACGATCAGCCCCCTCATGGACGGCTACCGGGTTCTGCTCGTCTTCAATGGTCACGACCATGACTACCAGCGCTCGCGCCCCATTCGCGGCAACGCGCTGGCCGAGGACGGGGAAGGCACGGTCTACTTCGTGTCCGGTGGTGGCGGCGGACGCACGACCTTCCGCGGGACCGGGTCGGACTGGTTCACTGCCTTCAGCGAGCAGCTTTACCACTATTTGCGTGTGCAAGTAGATCACTACACCGTTCGGATCGAGGCCGTGAACGTGGACGGCAATGTGTTCGACGAGTACGAGGTGACGATCCCCGAGGATCAGCGGAAGACGTGGACCAGGGAGGCGGAACCCCTGGCGCTGCCCGGAGTCGGCGCGGACGAAGCAGCCGGGACCGGAGGCGAAGCGGCGGCGGGATCGACGGACACCGGATCCCCTCCGCAGTCACCCCCCCCCGGAACTCCGCCCGACACTCTCTGAGGCTTTGAAGAGCTGCTAGTTCAGGCCCGGGTTGGCCGGGCGCCGGCGCGCAAACCGCTCGATCGCCTGATGGGATTCGAACTGTTCCGCCATCCATCGCTCCACCGCGGCCGCCCGCTCCCCCACGTCGTCGATGCACAGCAGATCCTGCTTCTCCCGCACGCTGACGCGCAGGAACGACGCCGCTCGGTTGACGAGCATGTCATACGGCACTGCATCGCTCAGGATCTCGGCCGGGTAATCCCCGCACAGCACCTGCTCTCCGTACCGGCGCGCCGCCAGCAGGAACCCGGCCTTCCGCTCCGCGATCTGCGGGTCCTGGAGATCCGGCAGAGCATCGACGAGGACGCTCACTTCGGCGGAATAGTACTGTCCAGGCGCGGGGATGAGATGCCCCACCGCGACCCGGGCCAGGCCCTCGAGTGCGATGTTGAACCGGCCTTCGGGGAGAGGCTCGGCGACCTCGATCCGTCCAACCGACCCGACGGCATGGATTGCCGGCTCCACTCCCGGCGGACGCACCTCGCGCGCCAGAACCATCACGATCAGTCGTTCCCCGGACAGCGCTTCGGTTACCATCGCGCGATAGCGAGGCTCGAAGATGTGGAGCGGCAGGAAGGTGTGCGGAAAGAAGACGACATTGGGCAACGGGAAGACCGGCGCGATCATAGGTTCGCTTTTCTCCTCCTGCACACGTGACTATGTTCGCGCCCCAATCGCATGAGCATCTTCCTCGCGACCCTGGCCGGGCTCGGCGTCCTCCTGGGTGGTCTGCTGCTGACCGCGCGCCGGGAGTGGAGCGCGCTCCTGCTCCGGTTCTTCGTCGCAGTGGGGGCCGGCTTTCTGCTCGCCGTCGCCTTCCTCCGCATGCTCCCCGAAGCACTGGCCCTCGAGCCCGATTGGGGGCTGCCCCTCGTCGTGACCGGCTACTTCCTGCCCCATGTCTTCGAACACGCCTTCGTGCCTCACTTCCATTTCGGCGAAGAGACCCATCACGAGATCGTCCACGGCCGCTCGACGCTGTCGGCGGTGACGGGACTGGCGCTGCACTCCTTTTTCGACGGCGTCTCCATCGGGGCAGGCTATCACGTTTCGCCGATACTGGGGTGGCTGGTGTTCGTGGCGATCGCGCTCCACAAGCTGCCCGAAGGGTTCACGATCGCCTCGGT
>JACCWU010000218.1 GCA_013697465.1 Actinomycetota bacterium
GGGTTCGTGTTCTCGAGGTAGTGCCCGACGAGCGCGTGCCCCATCTCGTGGTACGCGGTGATCTTGCGCTCCTTCTCGGAGAGCAGGCGCGCCTTCTTCTCGGGACCTGCGATCACGCGCATGATCCCTTCCTCGAGCTCGTCCTGCTCGATCATCTTCTTGCCGCGGCGGGCGGCCAGGAGCGCTGCCTCGTTGATCAAGTTCGAGAGGTCGGCACCCGTGAAGCCCGGCGTGCCGGCGGCGAGCGTGTCGAGGTCGATCTCCCGTGCGAGCGGCTTGCCGCGCGAGTGCACCTCGAGGATCTTGCGCCGGCCGAGACGGTCGGGGCGATCGACGACGATCTGTCGGTCGAAGCGGCCAGGGCGCAGGAGCGCTGGGTCGAGGATGTCCGGGCGGTTCGTCGCTGCGATGAGGATGATGTTGTCCTTCATCTCGAAGCCGTCCATCTCGACGAGGAGCTGGTTCAGCGTCTGCTCGCGCTCGTCATGCCCGCCGCCGAGACCGGCCCCACGGTGGCGGCCGACCGCGTCGATCTCGTCCATGAAGATGATGCAGGGAGAGGCCTGCTTGGCCTGCTCGAAGAGATCGCGGACGCGCGATGCACCGACGCCGACGAACATCTCGACGAAGTCGGAGCCCGAGATGGAGAAGAACGGAACGCCGGCTTCGCCCGCGACCGCCCGTGCCAGCAGCGTCTTGCCGGTTCCAGGAGGCCCGTACAGCAGGACGCCCTTCGGGATCCGCGCGCCGAGCGCCTGGAACTTCTTCGGGTTCTCGAGGAACTCCTTGATCTCGTGCAGCTCCTCGACCGCCTCGTCGGCCCCGGCCACGTCTTTGAAGGTGACCTTCGGGGAATCGGGCGACATCCGCTTGGCGCGGCTCTTCCCGAAGCTCATCACCTTCGAGCCGCCGCCCTGCACCTGGTTCATGAGGAAGATCCAGAAGCCGATCAGGAGGACGAACGGGAGCAGGTTGATGAGCAGCGCCCACCACGGCGACGAGCCCGTGCCCTTGGAGTCGAACTTGATGTTTTCCTCCTCGAGCAAGTCTTGGAAATCGGTCGCCGACTGGGGCGTCGGGTAGTTGACCTTGTACTTGGTGCCGTCGACGAGCGTCCCGCTGATCTGCTGCTTGCTCGGCGTGAACAGCGCGTCGTTGACGTTCCCGTCCCTGACCTGCGCCTTGAGCTCAGAGTACGTGATCTTCCGCTGCTGATCGCGGCTCGACAGAAGCGTCTGGCTCGCCAGGTAGACGAGCACGACGATGACGATCAGCGGGAAGAGAGCGCTACGAAAGAAGCGGTTCACAATGGTTGTCGCAGGGTAGCACCGTGTTTCTTCGGCACCGAACGACCCCGCCCTTAGCGTGGGGGAACCACATGGTTCCCCCACGTGCCCCCTCGTTCGCGGTGGTGCACGGGATAATGGGTTGCTGGCCTACGCGGGAGTGAATCCCGCTACGGCCTTGGAAGCGCACTTCAGGGGTCGATAGCCACATCGAAGTCACATTCGCTTAACGTCGGCTGGAGGTTCGCGGACGCCGAGGCGCTTACACCGTGCTCGGAACGAGATCCGGGTGCAGCACGGCGACGTACGGCAGGTTGCGGTAGCGCTCTGCGAAGTCGAGGCCGTAGCCGATGACGAATCGGTTCGGGATCTCGAAGCCGATGTAGCGCACGGGCACGTCGATCTCGCGGCGCTCAGGCTTCGTGAGGAGCGCACAGATCTCGAGCGAGGCGGGCTTGCGCGCGCGAAGGTTTCGCATCAGATAGGAAAGCGTCAACCCGGAGTCGATGATGTCCTCGACGACGAGGACGTCCCTGCCTGCGACGTTGATGTCGAGATCCTTGAGGATGCGGACGACGCCGGACGAGTCGGTGGCCGCTCCGTAGCTGGAGATGGCCATGAAGTCGATCTCGCAGGGGACGGTTAGCTCTCGCATCAGGTCGGCCATGAAGAAGACCGCGCCCTTGAGCACGCCGACGAGGAGCAGGTCGCGGCCGGCGTAGTCGGCCGAGACCTCGCTGCCCAGCTCGCGGATCCGTCCTTGCAGGGCGGATTCGTCGATGAGCACCTCACCCACGGCCTGCGCCAACTCGGCTTGAGTCATAGGCCTCCATCCTTCCATGCCCGCACGATGCCTTCCCAACCCGGCGCCTCGGCAATCCCGGGTACCGCCACGACCTCGTCGTCGCCGTCGACGACGAGGGGCCACGCATCGCGCTCCCGCCTCGGCACCTTCGCGTCCACGAAGAGATCCTGCACTTTCTTGCGCCGTCCTGCGAGCCGGTCGCCCGGTCGGCGCGTGCGGACGCCGAGATCGGGCGCCTGGCTCTCGAGGCGCCAGGGACCGAAGCTGACGCGGCCCTCGAGCCGGAGCGTGTCGTACTCGCGCACGGCTCGCACGCCTTGGCCGAGATCGGCGGCCTTCGTCCCGTCCCTGGAAGCCAAGAGCTGGACGAGCGTGCGCTCGAGCTCGCGCGGAAGACGCGGCTCCTCGTCGGCGAGAGCGAGCAAGTTGAGGTCCACGCCCGGGTGCACCCGGCGGAGAAGCGGAAGGATCTCCTCCCGGATCAAGCCCCGCTTGGTGTCGCGATTGGAGGAGTCGACACGAAACGGAAGCCCGTGCGAACGACAGTACGCCTCGGTCTCCTCGCGCCACAACGGGAGCAGCGGTCGCACGACGCCGTCCTCCCGCCGCGCCTTGATCCCCTTCTGGCTCCCCGAGGAGACGAGGCGGTAGAGCACCGTCTCGACCTGGTCCGAGGCCGTGTGGCCGGTTGCGCGGAGTCCACGACCCGCGGTCAAGCGGTAGCGAAGCTCGCGGAGCTCGGCTTCGGTTCGACCTCGTGGCTCAGAGCCACTCGAGGCGAGGACATCGGCTCCCATGAGCTCGCTGCAATGTCGCGCGTCTTCCTCCGACTCGCTCGCCCGCACGCGGTGGTTCACGTGCACGGCGGACGTCCGGTATCCCAGCTTCCCGAGCGCGTGCCACAGGCACGTGGAGTCTGCGCCGCCGGACACGAGACAGACGATCTCACCCCCGGGCGCAATCAGGTCCTGTCGGCGGATCCAGCTCTCGACGCGATCGGGGACGGAGCGTGCCATGTCAGAGATTGTGCCCGCCGCTGCGAAACGACGGGTCCCCGCTCCAGGCCTCGAGCACGTCCACCGCCCGCGCCACCTCGCTCGCGTCGAGGAGATGCGCGACAGCGTGCTCGACGGGTTCGATAAGGGCGGCCGGGACGAGCCCGTTCGCCGCGTCCAGGACGTAGCGCACGACGAGCGCGTGTCCAACCGCGAGAATCGTGTCCTCCGGCCGGGCGAGCAGGAGGCGAAGCCCACCCGCGAACCGAGCGGCAGCGGCGGCGCGGCTCTCCCCTCCCCCAGGGGCATCCGTGTCGGGGCGCTCCGCGACCGCCCACGCCCGGTACGTGGCGAGCGGTCCGCCGTCGAAGCGACCGAATCGGATCTCGTCGAGCTCCGGGACGACGAGGCGGGTCACGTCGCGGCCGGCGAGCGCCAGCTCCAAGGTCTCCTGCGTGCGTCGGAGGCGAGTTGCGACGCCCAGGTCGACCTGCTCGTTCCGAAGCGATGTCGCCAGCCGGCGACCCTGCTCCACGCCCTCGGTCGTCAAGCCGTCGCCCGGAGCGGTGCACGAGGCCGTCCCGAACCCGTGGTTCGAGCCCGCGAATGCATGGCGTGCGAGGAAGAGTCGCTTCACGAGGGATTACCTCAGAGCAGCAGCGAGCGGTAGTCGAGGACGTGCTCCATCCCGACGCTCTCGTACAGCCGAATCGCTGCGACGTTCTCGGAACGTACGAAGAGACAGACGGCCGGCGTGCGCGGGAGAAGCCTCCGACAGAGGTCGCGAAGCCCGCGGGCGCCGTACGCGTTGCGCCGAACCTGGGGATCGACCCATACCTGCTGCAGCTGGACCGCCGATGGTGTCCACGCTGAAGCCTCCGCCTTGAAGAGAATTGCCCCGTCTTCGGCCCAGATCCAGGACCGCCCCTCCTCGATCTGGCTCCTCGTGCGCCAGCGAAAGCCTTCGGCATCGCGACGCAGCGGGTCTTGCCCGAGCTCCTCCCTGTGCGCGGCGGCACAGGCGGGAAGCAGCAGATCGAGATCACGCAGCGTGGCCGCGCGTAGCCCTGTCTCGCCGGGCGCCGGCAGCTCGGTGATGAGGAAGACGGGTTGTCCGGGACGGTCCTGGCGTGGTTTGGGAAGCGTCGTTCGCGCCTCGTCCCAAAGCTCGCCGACCGCAGCGGCCTCGCCGATGAGCATCCGGGGAGACGCGCGGGCGACCTCGCGCGCGAAACCCGCGCAGCCGCGGCCGGACGGGACGGCGTTGACGCCGACATGGCAGAGCGCCACGAGCTCCTCGCCGGCCGCAAGGCCGACGAAACGGCCAAGACCCCTCCGAGCGACGTCCTCCAGGAAGACGCGCTCGATCGGATCCTCGGCGCAGAAGCGCATGATCTGCTCCTTCGTCGGCTGGACAAGCTCCGCGCTCACGCGGGAAACTCTAGGCAGAGCTATCCCCGACTGCCCCGAGCGTGAGTTCGTACCGTTGCTCCCAACCAAAACCCGTAGGGTTTTGGCGTGCCCGTCCACCTGAGAGCGGACCCCGGCGACTACGCCGAAGCGTGCCTTCTCCCAGGCGATCCGCTCCGGGCGAAATACATCGCGGACACGTTCCTGACCGAGGTTCGACAGGTCAACGCGGAGCGGGGACTCCTCGGGTTCACGGGTAACTGGGAGGGAAAGCCGGTGTCCGTGCAGGGAACCGGGATGGGCTGCCCAGGCGCGACGATCGTTTTCGAGGAGCTGATCCAGCTCGGCGTCAAGCGGCTGCTCCGCGTCGGCACGTGCGGCGGGCTCCAGGCGGATCACGCTCTGGGCGATCTGATCGTTGCGCTCTCGGCCGTGCCCGCCGACGCGACGGCCAGCCACCTCGTCGGCGGCGAGCCTCACTGCCCGACCGCTAGCTGGGAGCTGATCCACGAGGCCGTTCACATCGCAAAGCACCGGAAGGAGAAGCTGCGCGTCGGTCCGATCGTGTCCAGCGACGTCTTCTACAACCCCGACGAGGGGCAGTACGAACGCTGGTCGCAGCGCGGTGTCCTCGCCGTCGAGATGGAGGCGGCCGCGCTCTTCACGGTCGGGGCCTTGCGTGGCGTGCTGAGTGGCTGCCTGCTCACCGTGAGCGACATCAAGGTCGAGGGCGGATTCGTGCGGATCTCGGACGACGAACTGCGCGCCGCGGTCGACCGCATGACGCGCATCGCGCTCGACACGGCAACCGCGTAGAGGTCAGGTCCATGATCCACGAAGCGCACGTGGAACATGGAAGACCTGACTCCGGCCGCACCGTCTTTCTCGTCAATCCGGCCTCGGCGGCAGGCTCGACCGGACGTCGTTGGCCCGAGATCGCACACCGCTGCTCCGCCCTCGGCCTCTCCGGGGACGCCCTGCTCTCGGAGGAGCCCGGACACCTTGCGTCGCTCGCGCAGGCCGCGGTGCAGGAAGGCGCAACGCTGCTGGTCGTCGTCGGCGGCGACGGCTCGGTCAACGAGGTCGTGAACGG
>JACCWU010000090.1 GCA_013697465.1 Actinomycetota bacterium
GTAAAGGGGCGAGCGGGCGCGCACGGAGCGCGGATTCTACCGGCGGTGCGGCGCCTCTCCCGGCTACGGCGGCGAGGCTACCGGGGTCGATGTGCTCAGCGGTCTTGAAGCGAGTCGAGTGCGACCGCAAATGCCAGCACGAGCCGCCTGTCGCCCTCGAACTCCGGACCGAGCTCGAGAACGTAACGGTCACGCAGCTTGCCGAGAACACGTCGATACGTGCCCACGGGTGCTCCGTCCCGCATGAGGACGAAGTTGAACGGCAGCCAGGTGAGCGCCGACAGCCAGTCCGAGATCAGGCCGGCGAGCCGGCGAACGAGCGCGACGACCCAGCTGGCCTCGTACGCCTCGAAGAGCTCCACGCCTGCGGCGTCGCGGACGTGCCAGTGGCTGCGCAGTAGCGACTTCCCGAAGTCCTTCTCGAGAACGCCGATCGCCTGGCCGTGCTCGTCGAGCACCTCATGCCGGCCGCGGAACTCGAAGACGGTCTTCGACTTGATCATGAAGAGGTGGGCATCGGCGTCGGGATCGAGTCGAAATCGGATGTCCTCCTTGATCGTCAGCTTCTTCTGCTTGACGAAGAGGAGCGGCCGGCCTTCGTCGGTGGAGCCGGGCGTCGGGATACTGATCCGGTACTCGTTCCCGATCGGCCGAAAGACCTGCTGGATGAGAAAGCGGTCGGAGTCCGCGATCGCGGCGAGGATGTTCTGTGGGTCGTGGACGGCGGTATTCATTCGATTCAGAAGACGAACAGCTCGACTCCCCCGGAAACGTACAGCCCGACCCCGGTGATGTAGCTCGCAAGATCCGAGCAGAGGAAGGCGATCGCGTTCGCGATGTCCTGCGGGTCGCCCGGACGCTTGAGCGCGGTGCGGGCGACGATACGGTCGTTCATCGCCTGATTCGCCATGTTGAACGCTTCGGTGCCGATCACTCCGGGCACGATCGCGTTGCAGGTGATCCCGTGCCTTGCACCCTCCATCGCGAGCGTCCTGGTCAGTCCCAGGACTCCGGCCTTCGTGGTCGAGTAGCTCGCCTGGCCGAACCCACCGAGCGTCCCGGCGACGGATGCCATGTTGACGATCCGGCCCCAGCCACGTTCCTTCATGTGCGGCCACACGGCCTGCCCGCAATTGAAGGAGCCGCTCAGGTTCACCCGGAGGTCACGCTCCCACAGCTCGGGGCTCTGGTCGTGGAACTGCCCGACATGGTCGAGCGTTGCCGCATTGTTGACGAGGATGTCGACCGAGCTGAGCTCCTCGACCACCCGGGCAACCGCAGCGGCGACCTGCCCTCGGTCGGTGACGTCGCATTTGAGCGCCACCGCGCGACGTCCCATCTCCCTGATCTCCGCCACGGTCGACTCCGTGTAGATCAGCCCTTGCGTCCGAGCGGCGGTCGCCAGGGACCCCCAGCGGTCGGTCTCCTCCGACGCCTCGGACTCGACGAGGATGTCGGCGATTGCAACGTCGGCGCCCGCACGCGCGAGCGTCAGCGCATCGGCACGGCCCAAGCCTCGCGACCCGCCTGTGACGAGCGCGACGCGTCCCGAGAGATCGATCTCGATGGCCACGGCAAGACCCTAACGCGCGGAGCTCAGTCGTCCCGCGGCAGGAAGATCTCCTTCGCGATCACGAGCCGCTGGATCTGCGACGTGCCCTCGTAGATCTGGAAGAGCTTCGCGTCGCGCATCAGCTTCTCGACCGGGTACTCCTTGATGTAGCCGTAGCCGCCGAAGACCTGGACCGCGTCCGTCGTGACTTTCATCGCCGTGTCGGCGGAGAAGCGCTTGGCGAACGACGACTGCAACGTCGCGCGCTTCCCCTGGTCGTGAAGCCAGGCGGACTGCCAGACGAGGAGCCTCGCCGCTTCGATCTCGGTCGCCATGTCGGCGATCATGAAGCTGACGCCCTGGTGCATCGCGATGGGCACGTCGAAGGTCACGCGCTCCTTCGCGTACTCGACCGCGTATTCGAACGCCGCCTGGGCCACGCCGACGGCGCCCGCCGCGGTCCCCGGTCGCGTGAAGTCCAGCGTCTTCATCGCGATCTTGAAGCCTTCGCCTCTTCGCCGAGCCGGTTGCCGACAGGAATGACGACGTCCGTGAGCGCGAACGCGGACGTGTCCGTCGAACGCTGCCCCATCTTGTCGAGGTGCTTCTCGATCTGGACTCCGGGGGTGTCCATCGGGACGACGAACGCCGAGATGCCGCGGTGGCCCTTGCTCGGATCCGTCTTCGCGAAGACGACGGTCCACGAGGCATGGCCCGCGTTCGTGATGAACGTCTTCGAGCCGTTCAGGACGTACTCGTCGCCGCGCCGCTCGGCGGTCGACTTCATGCGGGCGACGTCCGAGCCCGCGTCCGGCTCCGTGAGCCCGAACGAGCAGAGGATGGGCTCCTCCACCAGCGGCGTCAGCCACTGCTCCTTCTGCTCCTCGCTGCCCGCGATCAGCACAGGCGCTGCACCGAGCCCGTTGGCGCTGATCGAGGTCCCGATCCCCGAGCAACCCCAGCTGAGTTCCTCGCCGACGAGCATCCCGTCGAAGGCACGCAGATCCAAGCCTCCGAGCGCCTCAGGCAGGTGGAGGTTCATGAGGCCGATCTCGTGCGCCTTGGCGATGACGTCCGCCGGATGAGTCGAATGCTCGTCGTACTCGGCCGCCCTGGGCCGGATTTCCTTCTCGGCGAACTCGCGCGCGAGTGCACGCAACTCGCGCTGCTCGGGTGTCAGCTCGAACGAGACGCCGCCGGCGACACCGGTTTCGACCTGAGTCATGACCTTGGCTCCTGAATCGATTGACTGGTCAGTCAATTCATTCTACGCCCTCGCCTCTCCCCCGGTCAAGCGATCGCACGCGCATCCGTAGGATGTGATCGTGGCTACGACGACCGCGGATCTCTCAGCGCTCGACCCGCTCGACTTCCTCGCGATCGACGCGCTTCTCGACGACGAAGAGCGGGCGATTCGAGACACTGTCCGGCAGTTCGTGCGCGAGCACGTGCTCTCCGAGGTCGGCGACTGGTTCGAGCAGGGGATCTTTCCGCGCGAGCTCATACCCGAGCTGGCGAAGCTCGGGCTCTACGGCATGCACCTCGAGGGCTACGGGCTTCCCGGCGCCAGCTCCGTCGCCTACGGGCTCACGTGCATGGAGCTCGAGGCGGGCGATGCCGGAGTCCGGAGCGCCGTCTCCGTGCAGGGGTCGCTCGCGATGTTCCCGATCTGGCGCTGGGGCTCCGAGGAGCAGAAGGAGCGGTGGCTGCCGCCGATGCACGCGGGCCAGGTGATCGGCTGCTTCGGGCTGACGGAGCCGGACGCGGGCTCGGATCCGGGCGCGATGCGCACGCATGCACGCCGCGACGGCTCCGACTGGATCCTGAACGGCGCGAAGATGTGGATCACGAACGGCTCGATCGCGGACATCGCGATCGTCTGGGCGCGCACGGACGACGGCGCCGTCCGCGGCTTCATCGTCGAGAAAGAGATGCCTGGCTTCTCGGCGCCCGAGATCCACAAGAAGCTCTCGCTCCGCGCCTCGGTGACCTCCGAGCTCGTGCTCCAAGACGTTCGTGTGCCCGACGAGAACGTCCTTCCCGGGTCCACCACGCTCCGAGGCCCGCTGTCCTGCCTGAACGAGGCCCGCTTCGGCATCGTCTGGGGGGCGGTCGGAGCGGGACGGGCCTGCTTCGAGTGCGCGCTCGACTACGCGAAGGAGCGGATCGTCTTCGGCAAGCCGATCGCCGCCTACCAGCTCACACAGCAGAAGCTCGCCGAGATGGCCCTCGAGCTGAACCGCGCTTCGCTCGTCGCGCTCCACCTCGGGCGGATGAAGGACGAGGGGACGCTGCGCCCCGAGCAGGTGAGCCTCGGAAAGATGGGGAACGTGCGCGGCGCGATCGAGGTGGCGCGCTCCGCTCGCACCATCCTCGGCGCGAACGGAGTGACCCTCGAGTACCCGGTCATCAGACACGTGAACAACCTCGAGTCGGTGCTGACCTACGAGGGCACACACGAGATCCACACG
>JACCWU010000127.1 GCA_013697465.1 Actinomycetota bacterium
GCGTCGACGAGGCTCATGGGCCATCCTTTGGCCCATGAGCGTGGAGGGGTGTGGGGAACCGGAAGGTTCCCCGCGCTCTTATGAAGAAGGGGGCACATGGGGGAAACATGGTTTCCCCCATGAACGCGAGCCGGCGGCGAGCGTTCCTCACGGGCGTAAGTATCGGTTCCGGTGTGGCGAGTAGGCTGGCTCGATGGTCGAGGCGCGAGTCGAGCCGCGGGGTCCGTACTCGCTGAAGCTCACGACCTGGACCGCCGAGTGGCGCACGGCCTTGCCCGGAGGGCAATGGGCGGAGGCACGGCAGAGCCCGAAAGGGACGGTCGTCGTTCGAGCGTCCTCGGAGCAGGCGGTCGACGAAGCGTGCTTCGTCCTCGCACTCGACGACGACACGAGTGAGTTTCACCGGCGGTTCGCGAGCGATCCTCTGCTCGGGCGCTCTGTGCGCATGCTCCGGGGCCTGCGGCCGGCGCGAAAGGCGACCGTTGCGCACGCAGTGCTGCACGCCGTCTGCGGGCAACTGATCCAGTCGCGCCGCGCGCGAGACATCGAGCGAGCGGTGATTCGCGCCTGCACCGAGGACCCGCCGAGCCAGGGAGCGCTCGCTGGCCTCTCCCCCGCCCGAGTCACTGCGTGCGGGCTCGCTCCCAGCCGCGCAGCGACTCTTGCCCGGATCGTGCGAACGATCGACCTCGAGGCGCTGAAGGCGGCGCCCGATACTGCTCTCGTGCGGCTCCGACGAGAGCGTGGCTTCGGCCCGTGGAGCACCGGTGTCGTCGCGCTCGGTGGCCTAGGCCGCTACGACACGGGCCTTGTCTCCGACCTCGGGCTCGTGAAGATCCTGGCGGCGCGGACCGGTCGCTGGCCCGAGCAAGCCCAGATCGCAGACGAGACCGCGGGGCTGCTCGCACCCTACGGCGAATGGCAAGGGCTCGCGAGCGTGTTCCTGCTCGCGGGCTTCAAGCGAGGTCTCGTCACGGGAGCGAGCCCTGACCGTGCTCGATGGGCGAGGGCAGCAGCCGCGAGCGCCGCTTGAAGTGCTCGAGAACGCCAAATTACAACTTGTAACAAGCCGCTCGCAGGGCTTCGGAGCTGGCAATTCCCGCCAAGTTGCAAGTTGCAACGTGATCTCGCGCCGGCCATAGACTCCGTCGACATGGACGACCGCAAGATCGCGATTCTGGGAGCCGGACGGATTGGCGAGGCGCTCGTCACGGGGCTCCTCTCCGCCGGCTGGCGAGAACCCGGGGAGATCGCAGCGACCGGGCGACGCGCCGAGCGGGTCGCCGAGCTTCGCGAGCGGCACGGCATCGACGCGACTCTGTCGAACCAGGACGCCATCGCAGGCGCATCCCTCGTCGTCATCGCGGTGAAGCCGCAGGACATCGAGGCTCTGCTGGGGGAGATAGGGGGGCTCGTGCTTCCGGAGCAGACCGTCCTCTCCATCGCAGCGGCGATTCCCACGGCGCGGATCGAGGCACGGCTGTCGTCGGGTGTCCCGGTCGTGCGCGCAATGCCGAACACGCCCTCGACCGTGCACGAGGGGATCGCCGGGCTCTGCGCCGGGGCACACGCAGGAGACGCGCATCTCGACCTCGCCGAGGAGGCGCTCTCTCACCTGGGTGCAGTGGTTCGAGTCCAGGAGTCGTCGATGGACGCGGTCACCGCGGTGTCGGGGTCGGGCCCCGCGTACTTCGCGCTTCTCGCCGAGGCGATGATCGAGGCCGGAATCCTGCTCGGGCTCTCGCGCGAGATCTCGACGCAGCTCGTCGTCCAGACGATGCTGGGCACCGCGAAACAGCTCAGGGACGAGAAGATGCATCCGGTCGAGCTGCGGGAGATGGTCACCTCCCCGGGCGGGACGACGATCGCGGCGATCCGAGAGCTCGAGATGGCGGGAGTCCGCGCGGCTTTCCTCAACGCGATCCAGGCGGCGATGGTGCGCGCTCGCGAGCTCGCGGCCGGCGAGCCCTAGCGCCTGCTCGGGAGAAGGCGCGAGGACAACAACACGTCGATCCCGCGAGACGGCGCGAGCTTCTGGAGCGCGAGCACGGTGTCGGCAACCGGGATGTCCCCGAGGAAAACTCCTCGGCCCTCGAAGTCCGCGAGCAGCGCGCGGATCGCCTCTTCGTAGCCGCTCGCGTCGCCTGCCGACAGCGCAACGACCGTGGCAGCAACGGACTGTGGAAAGTCGTCGCGTCCCTGGAGGGTCTCCGCGAGCACCCCGGCCTCTCCGTCCTCACCGAGCACGAGGTGCGCGAGCGCAGCCGCGTAGCGACCAATCGGGCTCTCGGACTCTGCCGCGCGCGCCTCGAGCGCCCAAAGCGCATCCTCGCGAGCGCCCTCGACGACGCCTGCGAGCAGCCGAGACTTCATCGCCCCGATCGGCCGGCCCCAGCTCTCGGGAGGCGCGTCGGGCCAGCTCTCGCGATAGCGCTCGGCGGCGCGGACGAGCCATGTCGCCGCTTCGTCCTTGCGGCCGAGCATGAGGAGGGACAGCCCCGCCGCCCACGCCGCATTGCCCATCCGCGTGAGCTGGCGCTGGCGCTCGTCCGGTGCGTCGGGGAGCCGAGCCGCTCCGTCCTCGTACCGCGCTGCTGCCCGCGTCACCAGCTCCGCCCAGTCGACCACGACGCACGAAGTATCGTCCCGCCGGTGGGACGGGAGCTTCGCGAGGTCGTCTACGTCGACGGCGTCAGGACGGCATTCGGCCGCGCGGGCGCGGACGGCTACTTCTGGAAGACGCGAGCCGACGACATGGCGGTCAAGGTCGTCCGCGAGCTCCTCCGCCGCAATCCGCAGCTCCCGCCGGAGCGGATCGACGACGTGGTGCTCGCAGCCACCGCCCAGGTCGGGGACCAGGGGCTGACGCTCGGACGCGATGTCGCACTGCTCGCCGGTCTACCCAAGACCGTCCCGGGCTTCGCCGTCGACCGCATGTGCGCGGGCGCGCTCACGGCCACGACCGCCGGGGCGGGCGAGATTGCCATGGGCGCCGCCGAGGTCGTCCTCGTCGGTGGCGTCGAGCACATGGGCCACCACCCGATGGGCGAGGACGTCGACTTCAACCCGCGTTTCGTCTCGGAGCGGATCGTCGGCGACTCCGCGGCGGTCATGGGACAGACGGCCGAGAACCTGCACGACGCGTTTCCCCATCTGACCAGGGAGCACGCGGACCGATTCGCCGTGGCATCCCAGCAGAAGGCTGCGAAGGCCTGGGACGACGGCGTCATGGACGGGATCGTCGTGCCGATGAGCGTCTTCACCGAAGAAGGCTGGACTGTCGCCGAGCGAGACCAGTTCCTCAGGCCCGACACGACACTCGAAGGTCTCGCGACACTGCGCACCCCCTTCCGAACCGCAGGCCGCGTGACCGCCGGGAACTCGGCCGGGCTCACGGACGGCGCCACCGCTGCGCTCCTCACCTCCGATCAGGCAGCCGCGGAGCTCGGTCTCGAGCCGCGAATGCGCCTCGTCGCCTTCGCCTACTCGGGGGTCGAGCCGGAGCTGATGGGACTCGGCCCGGTTCCTGCCACGAACCGCGTGCTCGAGCAAGCGGGAATCTCGCTCGACGACGTGGGCCTCTTCGAGCTGAACGAACCTTTTGCCGTCCAGGTTCTCACCTGGTGCGACGGCATGGGCGTCGCGTCCGACGACCCCCGGCTCAACCCCTACGGGGGCGCGATCGCCTGTGGGCATCCGCTCGCGGCCACCGGCGTCCGCCTGATGGCGCAGCTCGCCTACGGCTTCCGCGAGCGTCCCGACGCCCGCTACGGGCTCACCGCGCTCTGCATCGGACTCGGCATGGGCGCGGCGATCCTCTGGGAGAACCTCCAGAACGGTGGCTAGCCCCACACTCTTCAAGCTCCAGCGGGTCGAGACCCGGGCGGGATCCGTCGCGCTCGTGACGATGGACAACGGGGAGGACTGGCAGAAGCCCAACACCTTCGGCGAAGAGGCGCTGCGCTCGCTCGAGGACGTGCTCGAGCGCCTCGGCGCGCGCGACTGGGGAGGACTTCTGCTCACCGGAAAGCCGTTCGTCTTCGCGGTCGGGGCGGACATGGACGAATTCGGAGAGATCACGCCCGAGCGCGCCCGGCTCGGCGGCGAAGCCGGGCACGAGCTCTTCGGCCGGCTGCGCCAGCTGCCGTTCGTCACGCTTGCGGCGATCAACGGCGCCGCGCTTGGCGGAGGAGTCGAGATCGCACTCCACTGCGACTACCGCACCTTGGCGTCGGACGTTCGCCACTTCGCCTGCCCCGAGGTGCTGCTCGGGCTCATTCCGGGCTGGGGCGGGACGCAGCTCATCCCCAGGCTCGTAGGGGCCGAGCAGGCGGTGCGCTTCATCGTCGAGAACCCGCTACGCCAGAACCGCATGCTGAACGCGAAGCAGGCGTTCGAGGCGGGATTCGCCGACGCGCTCCTCGAGCCGGTCGAGTTTCTCGACGAGTCGCTCGAGTTTCTGGTGCAGGCGATCGAGGAGGGAGGCGGGAAGCGCCGGCCCGAGTCCGATCTCTCCGACGTAGCTGAAGTAGTGCGCAAGGCGCGCGCCAGGCTCGACGGGCAGGTGCACGGGGCAGCTCCTGCGCCGTACCGAGCGCTCGACCTCATCGAGGGCGCCGCGACCTGGTCGCTCGACGACGGCTACCACGCGGAAGAGGACGCCCTCGCCGAGCTCCTTCCCGGTCCGCAGGCGCAGGCATCCATCTACTCGTTCCACCTCGTCGAGCGGCGCGCGAAGCGCGGCGTCGGCATCCCGGACGCCGAGCCCCGTCGCGTCGCGAAGGTCGGTGTGGTCGGCGCCGGCCTCATGGCGCGTCAGCTCGCGCTGATCTTCCTGCGCCGGCTGGAGGTTCCGGTCGTGCTGCGCGATCTCTCGCAGGACCAGGTGGACGAGGCGATAGCCTGGATCGCGGGAGAGCTCGGCGAGCTCGTAGCGAAGGGCCGGCTCGGGGAAGGAAAAGCGCGGTTCCTCGGCTCGCTTGTCTCCGGCGGCACGGAGTGGGAGGTGTTCGCCGGGAGCGACCTCGTCATCGAAGCCGTGTTCGAGGAGCTGGACGTCAAGAAGGAGGTGTTCGCCGAGCTCGAGCGCGTCGTCTCGGCCGAATGCGTGCTCGCGACGAACACGTCCTCGCTATCCGTGACCGAGATCGGCGCCGACCTCGAGCATCCGCAGCGGGTGGTCGGGATGCACTTCTTCAACCCGGTCGCCGTGCTGCCGCTCGTCGAGCTGGTGCGCACGCCGCAGACCGACGACGTCACGCTCGCGACGGCCTGGGCCGTGACCGGGAAGCTGCGGAAGCGCGGGGTGCTGGTACGCGACGCGCCGGCGTTCGTCGTCAACCGCATCCTGAGCCGCACGACGACGGTGCTCATGGACGCGCTCGAGCACGGGTCGAGCGTCGAGGAGACGGACGACGCCGTGCTCCGGCTGGGCGTGCCGATGGCACCGTCCTTCCTCCTGCAGATGGTCGGACCCCGCGTTGCGAACCATGTCCTGCACACGCTGCACGAGGCATATCCCGACCGGTACCCGCTGTTCGAGACGCTGGACAACTTCGCTGCGGGCTCCGACGAGATCGTCGTGAAGGAGCATGCACCCAGGACCGTGGACGAGATCCACGACGCGGTGCTCGAGGCGATGGCAGACGAAGTGAGGCACATCCTCGAGGAGGGCGTGGTCGCCGATGCCGCAGACGTCGACACCTGCCTCATCCTCGGCGCCGGCTATCCGTTCTGGCTCGGAGGCATCACGAAGCACCTCGACCACACCGGAGTCTCGGAGAGAGTCGTAGGACGTGCCCTCGCCGACAGCGGCGTGCGCGTTCACACCTGACCGCTCCTGGCGCAGATTCCCCCTGCGACCGCCTGAGTCTGAGGTATGCTCTTGCGGTCACGCTCGCCACGAGATCCGCGCGAGCGCCAACCCTTCGGAAGGAGCGGCACAGCAGTAAGTGCTGCGCGCATGCACGAAGCAGAGCTCACTCCGACTCTGGCGTCGGAATCACAACACGATCTGATCGAGGCCGCTCACAGCGCCGCGGCCTGGTTCGGCGAACCCTTCCTCGACGAGGGAGAGGATGCCGCTGCCGCGCTCGCGCCGGGAACCGCCCGCCGAGCCGCGCTCGACGACGCGCTCGCGGAGATGGCGGCGGCTCTCGAGGAGCCTTCGCCCCGCTGGAAGGTGCGCTATGGGCTCATGCTCGGGCTCGAGCGCGTCCTCACGCAGAATCCGGTTCGAACCGCGACCGGCACCGAGCTCCGGCGACACCAGGTCGACGCCCTCGCGGGCATGTTGACCGAGCTGATCGCGGCGACGCAGCGTGCGGCGGAAGAGAACGGGAACGGCAACGGTGTCGAGCACGGAAGCGCCAACGGCGCCCCGCCGGAGGCCGAGCTCGAGGAAGACGCCGAGGACGACTTCGACGCAGGCTTCATCGACGACAGCGAGCTCGAGCAGGAGTTTCACGGCACCGATCCGGGAGCGGCGCGCCGCTACCGGTTCCGGCACCCGACAGCGTCCGGAAAGACGATCGCCGCGGCGGGGTTCGTCGACGCCGCGCGCAACCTGGGCGTCCTCATCCTCACACACCGCCGGCTGCTCGTCTCGCAGTTCCAGCGTGACCTCACGACCGAGGGGTACGGCGACCGCTTCACCGACCCAATCCTCAACGGCATGATGCCGAAGACCAAAAACCCGCTCACGATCCAGACCTACGCCTGGTTCGCACGACACGGCTCAGAGCTCGACCGGAAGACGTACCACCTCGTTCTCTGCGACGAGGCCCACACCGCGCTCGGAGAGAAGACGAGCGGCGCGATTCGGGCATTCCACGAGCCGCTCTACATCGGGATGACGGCGACCGAGCAGCTGATCGCGAAACAGGTTTCCGACGTCTTTCCCGCGTCGGTCGACGATCTCCCCCTCGCCGACGCGGCCAGACGCGGCCTCATTGCCCCACTGCGTGACCTGCGCGTGCCGCCAGCGGCCGCGGTCAACTCCGTGCCGATCGTCGGCGGTGACTTCGAGGAGCGCGCGCTCGCGAACGCCCTCGACCATCAGGCGCTGAACCAGGCGGCCGCCAGTCTCTACCGTGAGCGCTTCGGCTCCACCCCCGGGATCGTCTACGCGGCCGGTGTCGAGCACGCGTACAACCTCGCCCAGGAGTTCCGGGCGGCGGGGCTCAAGGCGGAGGCGGTGTCGGGACGCACGCCGCCCGCACGGCTCGCCGAAACCCTCGCGGCGTACGAGCGCGGCGAGATCAACGTCCTGATCAACGCACAGCTCCTGGCAGAGGGGTGGAACTCCCCGCGCGCGACGATCTGCATGCACCTCGCCCCGACCGCTTCGCGGCGCGTCTACCAGCAGCGGATCGGCCGCATCATGCGGATCCACCCGCGCAAGGAGGCCGGCATCGTCGTCGACTTCGTCCCGAAGGCGGCGACCCACAACGAGCGCGTGGTCTCACTGCACGCTCTCCTCGACGCCGACTTCTACCGAGAAGGAGCTCGCGTCACACCCGCTCCGCGCCGCCGCGCTCAACGACGGGCGCGCCGCAAGCTCTCGCCGGTGCCGTGGCTCGTCCCGGTGACCCCGGACGTCGCCCGCCGGCTCGGAGTCATCCAGCGCGAGTGGCAGCGCATCGACCCGAAGTACCTCGACGAGGACGAGCAGCGATTCTGGGCGACGATCGCAGGACGCCAGATCCGCTTCGACCAGCGCGGCGAGTTCGCGAAGAAGTTCGCCGAAGGCAGGGCGAGCAAGGCCGCGCTCGAGCAATTCCTCGCCACCTGTGCTGCAGAGAACCCGAACCGGCGGCTCCGCATGACGGCGCTCATGGACCGCGTGGCGACCCCCGTCGAACGCGCGGACTACGACGACCTCGTGACGCTGGTCACGCAGGCGCCGCCCTGGGAGAAGGACCGGGCCGCCGGCGTGCGTGTCCTCCTGCGTGCCCTCGGCGAGGGCAAGGCGGTCGCCCCCGATCAGATCCTCGGCCGCTGGACCTGGCGACTTGCCCGGGCGACCCGCAAGGTGCAGGACCGCCGTGTCTCGACCGAGTTTCCGGAGGCCAAACGCCTGCTGGGCGCGGTCGCCAACTCCCGCGGTCATCGGCACGAGGAGAACGTCAACCGCCTCGCCCAGGTCGCGCGGGCGATGCCGCTCGAGGTCGGCGTCGCGCTCCTCGCCTCGGCGGACGGCTACACGCCGCGTGCGAACGCCACGCTCGATCTGGCGCGCGAGGAGCTCGGAACGATCACCGAGATCGCGAACGCCCTAGCCGACAACCTGCCCGCTCCGAAGCTGACCGCGCGCAAGTCTCGACGCCGCCGGCGCAAGCGTAAAGCGCAGACACCAGCTGCTACCAGCGCTGGCGGGGGAATCGCCACAGGGGAGGCAGCGGGCGAGGCGACGTCTCTCGCCGCGCCCGAGAGCCAAGACGGCGGCCGGGCTGAGGCAGACACCCCGCCCGAGATGAGGGAAGCGGCAGAGGACGCAGCCTAGCCGGGGCCTGCCTCGCCGCCGTTCTTGTCCCGCTCGCGCAGGAACCGAGCGATCTCGGCGGCAAGCGCCTCTCCGGAAGGGAGCCCACCCGACTCATCGAGCCAGTCGAGCGAGTCGGCGCGCTGCTCGAGCTCCTCGACGTATGCCGCCGTGTCGGAGTCGCTCGCGACGGCTTGCGACACCTGTTCGACGTAGGCGTCCTCCGCCTCTGCGAGCTCTGCGACGTCGATCGATATCCCGAGAACCGTTGCCAGCCGATCGCAGAGCGCGCGAGCTGCGCGCGGGCTCGGCGCCAGCGAAACGTAGTGGGGCACCGCGGCCCAGAGGCTCACGGAGGGAATCCCGGACCGCCTGCACGCGTCGAGGAGCACCCCCACGATCCCGGTCGGGCCCTCGTAGCGCGAGAGCTGGAGACCGAGCTCGTCCACGAGCTTGGGGTCGGTCGCCGCGCCCGTGACTGGTGCCGCCCGCGTGTGCGGCACGTCGGCGAGCAGGGCACCCAATGTGACGACCATCTCGACACCGAGATCCGTGGCGAGCTCGCCGACGAGCTCGGTGAACGTTCTCCAACGGTAGTTCGGCTCGACGCCGACGAGCAGCACCGCGTCGCGATCGGTGCCGGGAATTCGCGCGCGAAAGAACGTGTTCTCCGGCCACTCGATATGGCGGGTCTGCCCCTCGTCGAGAGAGACGTTCGGGCGAGTCGCCTGGAAGTCCACGAAGAGCTCGGGGTCGATATCTGCGAACTTCTGTGCGTCCCAGAGCCGCGCGAGGTACCCCGCGGCCAGCGTGGCAGCCTGCCCGCCGTCATTCCAGCCGCGAAACGCACCGATCAGGACCGGACGCTCGAGCGTCGGCCGCTCGTAGAGCCGCAGTTCCTTGGCCATGCTCTGAGCTTACTGTCGGGCGAACCGGGCAGGCGGACGCCAGAGCGCGTAGGCGAGCGCTACGGTGGCCGCCCAGATCGCGGCCGCGAGGGCGACGTGGACGAGCACGAGACCCCACGGAAGCGCGCTCCGATATTGGACCTCGCCCAGAATCGCCTGGGCTATCAAGATCACGAGCAGCGCACCCCAGAGGTCGAACATCCCCGGGTGGCGCTGCCTGAGCCGAAACAGGAACCAGCCGACCACGAGCACCCCGATCCCGAATGCCGCCGCCACCCGAACGTGGACGTACACGGCATCGGCGACCGCCAGTCCGAGCCGCTCGACCTCGTCATCCGCTCCCGGGTGAGGACCGGACGCGGTCGCGACGGCACCGGTCGTCACAAGGGCCATGCACAGGGGAACTCCCGCCCATACCGTGAGCTGCCTGAGCCAGCGAGGCCCGATCGGCTCTGCGCGGCCGTCGGAGAGCGTCAACGCCTCGAGAGCTACCAGCACGGCCAGCCCGAGCGCGGTGAGCCCGAGAAGGAAGTGGGCCATCACCGCGAGCGGATGCAGATCGAGCGCGATGGTTACCGCGCCCAGCGGGATCTGGGCAACGACCACGAGGAAAAGGGCGAGGGACGCAAGTCGGCCGGTCCGCGAGAGGCCGGCGGTCTTGCGAGCCGCGAGCCAGGTCACGAGCGTGAGGACGAGGCCGACGACCGCGACAATCCGGTTCCCGAACTCGACGAAGGCGTGGAAGTCCCGCTCCGGATACGGCTTGTCGCCGCAGCGCGGCCAGTTGTCGCAGCCCAGCCCCGACCCGGTCAGCCGAACGAATGCACCCGAGGTGACGACGAGGAAGAGTGCAACGCACGACGTGAGGGCGAGCCGCACGAATCGGACCGGCGACATCGTCCACGTACGCGCGACCGCGGCGACCACTAGCGAAGCACGACTCCCGTTCCCGCCTCGACGGCGCCGATTCTCTCGAGGAGGAGGTCCGCCGAGGCGAACGTCGCCTGAAGCACGGCTCCGCGCGACTCCGGCAGAGCGATGAGGAGACCGCCCGCGGTCTGCGGGTCATAGGCCAACGCGGTGCGAGCCGCGCCCGCATGAATCTCGACATGCGGCCCGGCGAACTCTCGGTTTCGCCGGTCGCCGCCGGTCAGGACCCCGGCGTCCGCAAGCTCGAGGGCGCCTGTGAGCGCGGGCAGAGACTCGGAGTCGATGACGGCACGTACTCCGCTCCGCGAAGCCAGCTCGTGGGCGTGCCCTAGAAGTCCGAACCCGGTGACGTCCGTCACGGCATCGGGCTCGAAAGGCCGAAGCGCATCTGCTGCGTCGCGGTTGAGCTCGACCATCTGCGCCACGGCGGCCTCGAGCGCGCCGGCGGGCGCGACGCCGCGGCGATGCGCCTCGAGCACGATGCCCGTGCCGAGTGGCTTCGTGAGGAATAGTGCATCTCCGGGCTGCGCTCCCGCCTTCGGCCAAACGGCATCCGGTCGAACGGTTCCCACGACGGCGAGGCCGTACTTCGGCTCGCTGTCTCGGATCGTATGGCCGCCCGCGAGGATCGCTCCCGCTTCGCGAACCTGCTCTCCCGCGCCGGCGAGGATGTCGCCGAGCATCTCGGTCGGAAGCTCCTCCGGAAACGCCGCGATGGAGAGCGCCAGCAATGGCGCGCCACCCATCGCGTACACGTCGTTCAGCGCATTCGTCGCCGCAATCGCGCCGAATGTGCGCGGGTCGTCCACGAGCGGCGGGAAGAAGTCGACTGTGAAAACGAGCGCGCGCTCGTCGTCCAGGCGGTACACCGCAGCGTCGTCGGCGGGGTCGAGCCCCACCAAAAGGTCGTCCGCGTCGGCGGGGGCGAGACCGGCCAGGAGAGTCTCTAGCCGAGCGGCCGAGTACTTCGCGGCACACCCGCCCGCCTTGGCGAGCGACGTCAGAGGCACCGTCTCCACGGCGGGAACTGTAGGGGCACACGATCAGCTCCAGGAAGTCGAGGTCATCCGGCAGGAGTTACGGCGGGAGGGGCGAACCCACGTTGCGGAGAGTTCAGTCCCCTTCTCCTCTCC
>JACCWU010000023.1 GCA_013697465.1 Actinomycetota bacterium
GCCGCGGCCTCACTGGTCTTCCGTCTTGCGATGTGCCACGAGGAAATCCGATCGCGCGGGTTTGGTCGCGCGAAGATCCCTGAAGGCGGCCGTTTCGCGGCCGCGGCGCAGTGCGAGCCGCCTCAACGCATATGACGATGCGCGGAACCTGCCTCTGCGGAGGCGTTCGGTTCGAGGTGACCCAGCCGTTCGAGCGGGTCGCAGCCTGCCACTGCGAGAGCTGCAAGAAGCTCTCGGGCGGAGGCGGCACCGTGAGCGGACGCGTGCGCACTGAGGCCATACGTCTCGTAGCCGGCGCTGACCTGGTCAAGAGCTTCCAGCCCGAGGAGGGTTCGGCGAAGACCTTCTGCTCGGAATGCGGTTCGAACCTCTTTGGTGCCGGCTGGCCGGCCTCCGAGTACACGAGCGTCCGCCTCAGCGCGCTCGAGGAGCCGTACGAAGGTCGGATCGAGTCGCACACCTTCGTTCGCTCCCTCGCGCCGTGGGAGACGCTGCCCGACGACGGGGCCGAGCGGTTCGAGATCCGGGGCAGCTGACCAGTGCATTCGTCGTGACCGCCGCGAATGAGCTCGTGCGACTGACTGTGGTTGCCAACCAGCCCGAGGCGGAGATGATCCGCGGCCTCCTCGCCACAAACGGAATCGAGTCGATGTATCGCATGCTCGACTTCGCGGCCGGGGCTTGGGATGGATACGCGGTCGCGGGCGCACGGGAGATCATGGTCTATGCGGGCGATCTCGAGATGGCGCGTGAGCTCGTCACCACTCATTAGCCTGTGGTGATGAGCCGCGGCGCGTACCTGCTGAGCCTCGGGCTCGTCCCGTACGGCGAGGCGTTCGCGCTGCAGCGTTCGCTTGCGGGAGCCGTCTCGCAGGGCGCGATCCCGGAGACCCTGATCTTCCTCGAGCACCCGCCCGTCGTCACGGTCGGGCGGAGAACGGAAACCGGGGAGCTCCACATTCCCGAGGGCACCGACGTCGAGATCGCCGAAACGGATCGCGGCGGCAAGTCCACCTTTCACGGCCCGGGACAGCTCGTCTGCTACCCGATCCTCGATCTCGAGAAGCACGGGAAGGACGTAAAGCTCTACGTCCGGAACCTCGAGGAAGCACTGCTCCGCACGCTTGCCGCCTTCGAGCTCGAGGGCGAGCGGATCCAGGGGCTGACCGGCGTCTGGATGACGCGACCCCCACGGAAAATCGCCTCGATCGGCGTACACGTCTCTCGTTGGATCACGACGCACGGCTACGCGCTGAACGTCGACCTCGATCCGGCTCCGTTCACCGACTGGATCACTGCCTGCGGGCTGGAAGACGCGCAGTTCACGACGATGGCACGCGAGCTCGCGAGGCCCGTCACCGTCGAGGAGGTGCGGCCAGCGGCGATCGCGGCGATCGCGGAGGTCTTCGGCCTCGAGCTCGAGGAGCTGCCGGCCGAGGACGGCGCCGGCCTCTGGCCGCAGTTCGTCCACGCTTCGCTCGCCGCGCGATGACCGTCGACATCAGGCCGTTCCCCCGCCCGGACTGGAGTCCGCTGCCATTCGACGGATGCGTAGGCGTCGTCGGCAAGGTCCTCGTCCGCGAGGACGACTTCTTCGTCGCCATGCTCCGTTTCGACCCCGGGGGCACGATTCACGAGCATCCTGGCGAGAACGACACGATCGTCGTCTGCATCGACGGCAAGGCTTCACGTGGGTTGCGGGTGAGGAGGCGCCGCTCTGCGCGGGTCAGCAGGCTCGCTGGCCGAAAAGTGTGCAGCATCGCCTCTGGACGGTCGACTCGACTATGACCACGCTCATGATCGAGCGGACGGCTAGACGCGACTAGATCAAGCCGACCCGTGTCGCGTAAGCGGCTGCGGCGGCGCGGGTCGATTGCGTCAGCTTGCGAAGAATGTTCGCGACGTGCCGGTGGACGGTGTGCTCGCTGAGAACGAGCGAGGACGCGATCTCCCGGTTCGACAGCCCCGCCGCGACCAGCCGCAGCACCTCCGTCTCGCGACTGGAGAGCGGCGAGTCGCCGTTCGAGTCCACGGGCACGGCGTCGCCGAGAAATGCGGCGAGCGCCCGCTGCAGATCACG
>JACCWU010000146.1 GCA_013697465.1 Actinomycetota bacterium
GCTTCTGATCGCGTCCTTCGCGTTCAACTTCAACCTCTTCAACAACATCTTCTTCCTGACGGGCGGCGGGCCGTACGAGGTCGAGCAGACGGTCGCCGGCTCGACCGACATCCTCATCAGCTACACGTACAAGCTCGCATTCCAGGCCGGCGGCGGAGCCCAGTATGCGCTCGCGGCCGCCGTCTCGATCTTCATCTTCTTCATCGTCGCGGGCATCTCCGCGCTCTCCTTCTGGCGGACGCAGGCCCTGGAGACGGTTCGATGACAACACTCGAGCAGGCTGAGGCTACGGCTCGGGCCCGCACGGTCGCGAAAGCGAGGCGTCCGCGCCGGCGCATCGGGGACGACTGGTGGCGTTATCTCGTCGGCCTGCTCGCGATCGCGTTCGCGCTCTTCCCGCTCCTGTACGTGGTGTCCGCGGCGTTCAACCCGATCGACTCGCTCACGGGCGCGTCGCTCATCCCGGACAGCGTGACGCTCGACAACTTCCGCCAGATCCTGAGCGGCACCCCGGGCGAGGAGGGAACGAGCGAGGCCGCCCTCGACGTCCCCTATGTGAGCTGGTACCTCAACATGCTTCTCATCTCGGGGGTGACCGCGGTGTTGTCGGTGTTCTTCGCTGCGCTCGCCGCCTACGCCTTCGCCCGCTACCGGTTTCGGGGCCGGAAGCTCGGGATGCTCGGGCTGCTCCTCATCCAGATGTTCCCGACGTTCCTCGCGGTCGTCGCGATCTACTTCATCGTCCTGCGCGTCGGAGACGTCTTTCCGGCGATGGGCCTCGATACCCGCCTCGGCGTGATTCTCGTCTACCTCGGCGGCGCGCTCGGGGTCAACACTTGGCTCATGAAGGGGTTCCTCGACTCGATCCCGGACGAGCTGGACGAGTCCGCACGGGTCGACGGCGCGACGCCGGCCCAGGTGTTCTGGGCGATCATCCTCCCGCTCGCGGCGCCCGTGCTCGCGGTCGTCGGCCTCCTCTCGTACATCGGGACGATCAACGAGTTCATCATCGCGAGCACGCTCCTTCAGACGACCGACAAGTTCACCCTCACAGTCGGTCTGTTCGGGTTCATCCAGGACAAGTACGCGCAGCAGTGGGGGCCGTTCTGCGCAGGGGTGGTGCTGGCGGCGATCCCCGTCGTCGTTCTCTTCTTCTTCCTGCAGCGCTTCATCGTCCATGGGCTCGTTCGGGGAGCGGTGAAGGGCTAGTGGTCGCTCCGGGAGGTACGGCACCGCTTGTCCGGCTGCAAACACTTCGCATCGCGTCGTCCTCAGTCGCCCCGATATCCACCGATATCGGGGCTCCCTGCGTCCTAGCGCTGCTCGGTTTTCGGGCGGCCAAGCAGCACCGGACTTCCCGGAGAGACCACTGATGCCGGCGCTGCTCGACCACCCGCACCACGACGGCTCCGAGGTCTACGTGCCCGAGCCGGCGACCGCCCTCGGCGACGAGACGACCGTGCTGCTCCGCGTTCCCCGCGCGAGCGCCGTGGACGACGTCGCTGTTCGCTACGTGCGCGACGGCGAGCCTCAGATCGCGGTCGCGCAGGTCGATCGCGAGACCGAGTCCGATGCCTGGTGGAGCGCCACCTTCCCGGTCGCGAACCCGGTGACGTCCTACCGCTGGCTTCTGTCGGGCGGCGACTTCGGGTACGCCTGGCTGAACGGGGCGGGCGTGCAGCCCTTCGACGTCCCCGACGCGGACGACTTCGTGGCGGCGCCTGCGCCGGGAGGCCCGGACTGGCATCTCGAGTCCGTCGTCTACGAGGTCTTCCCCGACCGGTTCGCGTCCGCGAACCTGGACGTCGATCCCCCCGCGTGGGCCGTCCCTCGCGGCTGGGACGACGCGCCGACCGGGCGTGGTCCGGAGACGCCGTTCGAGTGGTTCGGAGGCGACCTGCGCGGGCTCCAGCAGCGGCTCGAGCACATCTCGGACCTCGGCGCGAACGTCCTCTACCTGACGCCGTTCTTCCCGGCGGGGAGCACCCACCGCTACGACGCGACGACGTTCGACGCGGTCGATCCGCTCCTCGGCGGGGACGAGGCGCTCGTCTCGCTCGTCCGCGCCGCGCACGAGCGGGGAATCCGGGTGCTCGGCGACCTGACGACGAATCACGTCGGCGCCGGGCACGAGTGGTTCGTCGCTGCGCGTCGCAACGGGACCGCGCCCGAGCGCGAGCTCTTCTTCTTCGACGAGCGGCTCGAGCACGGGTACGAGAGCTGGGCCGGGGTTCCGTCTCTCCCTAAGCTCGACTACCGGTCGCCCGAGCTGCAGCGCCGGGTCTTCGGCGGGGACTCGTCGGTCGTCGGGCGCTGGCTCGCGCCGCCGTTCTCGCTCGACGGCTGGCGGATCGACGTTGCCAACATGACCGGCCGCAGGGGCGACCTGGACGTATCCGCTGCGGTGGCTCGCGGCGTTCGTGCCGCCGCGGTCGCGGCGCGAGACGATGCGCTGGTCGTCGCGGAGCATGCCCACGACGCGCGTGCCGACCTCCGGATCGGGGCCTGGCACGGCACGATGGCGTACGCCGGCTTCACACGGCCTGTGTGGGCATGGCTGCGGGGCGACAACCTTCCGCCGGAGCAGGAGTCAGGCTTTCTCGGGCTGCCCGTGGGCATACCACGGCTGCCGGGGAACTTCGCCGTCGAGACGATGAAGCGGTTTCGCGCAGGCCTGCCATGGGCGAGCGTCCTCCACTCGTGGGCGATCCTCTCGAGCCACGACACGGCAAGGTTCAGCACGATCGCCGGTTCGCGCGAGCGGCACCTCGCCGGAGTCGGCCTGCAGATGACGACCCCGGGCGTCCCCATGGTGTTCGCGGGGGACGAAATCGGTCTCGAGGGCGAGTGGGGCGAGGACGCGCGACGCACGATGCCGTGGTCGCACCCGGAGACATGGGATGCCGAGCTCCACGACGGTTACCGCCGGCTCATCTTGCTGCGCCGAGAGAGCCGTGCGCTCGCGCGCGGCGGCATCCGCTACGCGCA
>JACCWU010000185.1 GCA_013697465.1 Actinomycetota bacterium
GGACAGCTCATGTCGCGCGCGACGATCGACCTGCAGTCAGTGCGCTTCTTCCTCGGGTACGGGCTCATATTCTTCGCGCAGCACGTCGTGACGATCCTCGTCGTGACCGTCGTGCTCTTCTTCTACAACTGGCAGCTCGCCCTGATCGCCCTCGCGATCACGCCGGCGATCGTCCTCACCGCGTATCGGTACAGCCGCGTCTCTCATCCGGTTCTGCGCGACGTCCAGCAGAAGCTCGCCGACGTGGCGACGGTCGCGGAGGAGAGCATCGTGGGCGTGCATGTCGTCAAGTCGTTCGCGCAGGAGGACCGGCGCGAAGCGACCTTCTCGAGGGCGGCGGACTCGGTGTTCCGCCAAACGCTCGCCGCAAATCGCCAGCGAGCCCTCTATGTCCCGCTGCTCACGTTCTTGCCGGTCGTGGCGCAAGCGGCAGTCTTGCTTGCCGCAGGGCGGATGGTGGTCTCCGGGTCACTGGCGCTCGGCGACTTCGTCGCGTTCAACCTGCTGCTCGCCATGCTCGTCATGCCGCTCCGCATGCTCGGGATGTGGATCGGACAGGCGCAACGCGCGGTCGCTGCCGGCGAACGCATCTTCGAGATCCTGGACGAGCCCGAAGAGATCGCCGACCGGCCGGCTGCTCGTGCGCTGCCGTCCGGCCCGGGCGCGGTGCGTTTCGAGGGCGTCGACTTCGCGTACGAGCCGGGACGCCTCGTCCTGGAGGACATCGCGCTCGACATCGAGCCCGGCCGGACTCTGGCCCTCATCGGACGCACCGGATCCGGGAAGACGACGCTCGCCGCGCTCGTCCCGCGGTTCTACGAAGCGACCGCGGGACGCGTTCTCGTCGATGGGATCGACGTCCGCGACCTCGAGCGACGCTCGCTCCGGCGTGAGATCGGCGTGATCGCGCAGGACCCCTTTCTCTTCTCCGCGAGCGTGCGGGACAACATCGCCTTCGGGATGCCGGACGCCCCGCACGCGGCTGTCGAGGCGGCGGCGCACGCTGCGCAGGCACACGAGTTCATCGAGGAGCTTCCGCAGGGCTACGAGACCGTGGTCGGCGAGCGCGGGATCACGCTGTCCGGGGGCCAGCGACAGCGCATCGCGATCGCCCGAGCGCTGCTGATCGACCCGCGCATCCTCATCCTGGACGACGCAACGGCCTCCGTAGACGCCACGACCGAGTCAAGGATTCGGGCGGGGCTGCGCGAGGTGATGCGAGACCGGACGACGATCATCATCGCCCATCGTCTGTCCACGATCGCGCTGGCCGACGAGATCGCGGTGCTTGATCACGGACGGCTCGTCGCTCGGGGAACCCAGGCCGAACTCCTCGTGGAGAGCGCGCTCTATCGCGAGATCCACGAGCACGGGCTGCTCCAGCAGGTCGTCGCAGGATGAGCCGGCATCCGGCACACCTTTGGCACGAAGTCGTGTCCCATCCGTGCCGTTGCCAGGGTTACGCTGGAAGCGGGTGGTGGGATGGGGTGCCCCGAGAGAAGCGCCCCGCATGAAAGTCTGGCAAGCGGGAACCCATCTCACCGAGGCGCGCGGCGCGACCGTCGAGGACTGGTCCTGGAAGCAGACACGCCGTCGGCTCGGCGTGCTCGTCCGGCTTGCGCGCCCGTATCCGGGACGGACGGCCCTCGCCGGAATCACCCTCGTCGCCTACACGATCGTCGCGCTCCTCCCGCCCTACCTCGCGAAGCTTGCCGTCGACGATGGGATCGGGGCCGGCGACCTGGGGACGCTGACCTGGGTGGTCGTTGCATTCGTTCTCTCGGGCGTGGCGGCCTTCGCCCTCTCGGGCGCTCAGACCTACTTCACGGGCTGGGTCGGCGAGCGAGCTCTCGCCGACCTTCGGATCAAGCTCTTCGCGCACCTCCAACGGCTGTCGCTCGGCTACTACGAGCGGAACCGCACGGGCGCCATCGTCAGCCGGATCACGAACGACGTCGAGGCGCTGGACCAACTCGTCACCGACGGCGTCTCGAGCCTCGTCCAGAACTCGCTCGTCCTGGTCGGAACCGCAGCCGTGCTCTTCCTCCTCGACTGGCGGCTCGCGCTGGCAACGCTGGTCGTCCTCCCGCTCATGGCCGCCGCCACCGCGTGGTTCCGGATGCGGTCGAATCGCGCCTACCGGCGCGTACGTGAACGTCTCGGACTCGTGACCGCGACGCTCGCCGAGGACATCTCGGGAATGCGCGTCGTCCAGTCCTTCACGCGGGAGCCGCAGAGCCAAACGACGTTTCGCGGCGTCAACGACCGCTACCGCGACGCCAACTACGAGACGGTCGTTCTCAATGGCGTCTACTTCCCGGCGGTCGACGTCCTCTCGTCGCTGGCCGTGGCGATCGTCCTCGGGTTCGGAGGAGCACTCGTCGTGGACGGCAGCCTCACCGTAGGCACGCTCTTCGCCTTCACGCTCTACCTGTCGAACTTCTTCGATCCCGTTCAGCAGCTCTCGCAGCTCTACAACACGTTTCTCTCCGCAACCGCAGCGCTTGACCGCATCCTCCATGTGCTCGATGAGGAGCCCGAGGTCGTCGACGCGCACGACGCTCGAGAGCTCCCCAGGATCAGCGGCAACGTGCACTTCGACCACGTCCGCTTCGGGTACGGAGACCTCCCGGAGGTGCTCCATGCCTTCGACCTCGACGTGCCTCCCGGCACCACCGTCGCGCTCGTCGGCCACACCGGTGCGGGAAAGTCGACCATCGCCAAGCTGCTCGCCCGCTTCTACGACCCGCGGGCGGGACGGATCACCATCGACGGCCACGACCTGCGCGACGTGACCCAGACGACGTTGCGCCGTCAGCTCGGCATCGTGCCGCAGGAAGGCTTCCTCTTCGCCGGCACGGTCGCCGAGAACATCGCGTTCGGCCGGTCGGACGCGACCCGAGAGGAGATCGAAGCGGCTGCAGCAGCCGTCGGCGCCGACGATTTCGTGAACGACCTGCCGAACGGCTACGACACGCAGCTCGGAGAGCGTGGCTTCCGCCTCTCGCTGGGACAGCGACAGCTCGTCGCATTCGCCCGAGCGCTACTCGCCGATCCGAGGATTCTGATCCTCGACGAGGCGACGTCGTCCGTCGACATCGGCACCGAGCGGAGGATCGAGCGTGGGCTTCGGCGGCTTCTCGCGGGCCGGACGGCGTTCGTCATCGCCCATCGTCTTTCCACCATCCGCAGCGCCGACCTCATCGTCGTGCTCGACCACGGACGAGTCGTCGAGCGCGGAACGCACGACGAGCTGATTCACGCCGAGGGGCCGTATACCCGCCTGTACGGCGACTGGTCCGCCGAGGTCGCGTAACCGGCCACCTCGACCAAGCCGTCCGGCGCGGTGCGGGCGTAGTCTTCGTGCATGAGCCTCGACCAGGAGACGGACGCACACGCGGACGACGCGCTGCCGGCCGAGGTCGAGCAAGCGACGGGGCCACTCTCCGAGGAGGCGGTTCGCGACACGCGCCTGACGCCCGCCGAGGCGGTCGCCGGAATGCACATCCGCGTGCCCGCGCGCGGGAACCGCAAGCTCCGGCGTCTGCTCGACAAGGTCGAGGCCGACAAGCAGCTGAAGGCCTGGTGGCACGTCGCCAACGTCAACGCCGTCGTGCGCCTGGAGATCAACGACCACTCGTGGGTGCACGTCCAGATCGTGACCAACATCGCCGTGAAGCTCCTCCGGCAGCTCGTGAAGCATGGCGTGACCACGTCACTCGTCAGCGACTACCGGATGGAGCCGGAGGACTCGGAGGTCCTCGTCGTGCTCGCAGCCATGCTGCACGACGTGGGAATGTCGGTGCATCGGACCGACCA
>JACCWU010000187.1 GCA_013697465.1 Actinomycetota bacterium
GTTTCCGCTTCTCGAGCGAGATGGACATCGTCCGAGACGGCGCGCTCGAGGCCACGAACTACTTCTTCTCGATCGGTGAGCAGGAAAACGTTCTCGAGCTGACCTTCAACCATGACGGCCGAAGCTATGAGCTGGGCACCGCCTACGGACATATCGCGATCGGCGTCGAGGACATGAGCGAGGCGCTGGCCCGCTTGAAGGAGCACGGAATCGAGCCGGAACGGCCGCCCTATCAGGTGCGCGAGGGCGGCTCGCGCATTGCCTTCGTGAGGGACCCTGACTCCTACAGGGTGGAGCTCGTCGAGCGCTCGGCCTAGCGACATTGGACGGCTACTCGCGGCTGCCGGGCGAGGCGAAGCCCGTACAGGAGCCTCCGCGCGTCCTCGCCGCCCGGATCGGTGAGATAGCGCGGGTCGATGGCCGGTGCGACGCTCGGGTCGGCCGAACGGAGCTCGACGGTACCGACACTTCGGGGCTGGAGAAGGACCACGGCGAGTGTGAGGCCGTGCTCCGTCGGCTGCTTGAGCCCCTCCTCCTCGAAGAGAACGGGAGCGAAGATGAGCTCGAGGTCGGGGGTCGGCAGGTCGGGTCGTGTCCGCAAGAATGCGGCCGCCTCGGCGACGTTCGAGGTGAGCGGCCCGCGGCCACGAACCGCCCACCTCACGAGGTTGCGGAGCGACTCCGCGCTCGCGAGGGTCTCGACCTCCTTCGTGTACACCAGCAAGCCGTTCGCGAGGTGGTCGAGCAGGTTCGTGCCGACTCCCGGCAGCTCGTGCACGAGCTCGATGCCCACCTCTTCGAGAATCCGCCGCGGGCCGACGCCTGAGAGCTGGAGCAGGTGCGGGGTGCCTATCGAGCCGGCGCAGAGGATGACCTCCCGCTCAGCGAGCGCCTCCTCCTCGTGGCTGCTGCCGTCGCTGCGGTACGCGATGCCGACGGCTCTCCCGCGGTCGAGGAGCACCCGGCTCACGACCGCCTCCGTGAGAACCGTGAGATTCGGTCGCCGAGCTGCCGGTCGCAAGTATCCGTCGACCACGCTGAAACGCCAGCCTCGGCGCTGAGAGACGGGGACGTTGCCCACACCGGTAGCGTCCGCGTCGTTGAGATCGGCGGTGAAGGGAATCCCCTCGGCCTGCGCGGCCTCGACGAACGCATCCGTGAGGGTATGTCGGTCACGGAGCTCCGCTCGCGGAAAAGACTCGCCGCTACTTCGCGCGAAGGCCGCCGCGACGTCGGCCCACGCCCAGCCAGGGCAGCCTGCAGCGTCCCAGGCGTCGTAGGAGCCCGGGTGCCCTCGAAGCACCATCATCGCGTTGATCGCGGCGGAACCGCCGAGCACCCGTCCTCGCGGAAACACGATCTGGCGGTCGTCGAGCGCCGTCTGCGGAACGGTCGAGTCGCCCCAGTCGAGCTCGGTGCGGTAGAGCTTCGAGAAGGCCGCGGGAACGCGAACCTCGAGCCTCCGGCTGCGGGAGCCGGCCTCGATGAGCAGCACGGAGAGGTCCGGGTCCTCGCTCAGCCGCGACGCAACCACGCACCCGGCGGTTCCCGCGCCCACGATGACGATGTCGTGCACGCGCCGAGAATACGGCTGTCACACAGTTGGCACGAAGACGTTTCCCACCCGTGACTGTCCTCGACCTACGCTCGTCGAGTGACCACCCTGGATTCGAGCCGGCGCGTGCGAAAGGAACCGAAGCCGCCGGCCGCGGCAACGCCGTGGGGGCCAGGTTCGATCCTCGACGAGATCAAGGTGCCACAACGAGTGGGGGACAAGCGGTTCGCAGTGGTCGTTCAGCTCCTGGAGACCAAGGAAGGCGAGCGCCTGGTCCGCTTCGCGTACACGACTTCGGGCTCCGCGCGGCGCGGGCCCGTCACGATGCGGGTGCGCGATCTCGAGCGGCTGCGGGCGGCGCTCGAGCGCGCGCCCGTTCTCGGGGAGGTGCTGCACATGTGACCCGTCGCCGACATGACTCTTCGAGGACGGATCACCGCGAATGGAAGGCGGAGTGCCCGGGTGCGCCGAGCGCCGGCTATGGGCGGTGTGACTACGCGGTGTGACTACGCGGTGTGACTACGCGGGGATGAGCGCGTGCTCCGCCGCGGCGTCGACCAGTGCGGCAAGGAGGAGTCCGCCGTCGGCCGAGCCGAGCAGGGGGTCGACCGCGTGCTCGGGATGCGGCATGAGACCCATCACGTTTTCCCGCTCGCTCACGATCCCGGCGACGTTGCCGACGGAGCCGTTCACGTCGTCCGTGTAGCGAAGCACGATCTGTCCGCGCGCCGCGAGGGTCATGAACGTACCCTCGTCGGCGTACCAAGCACCCTCACCGTGCTTCACGGGGAGCACGAGCTCTTCCCCCGGCTGACACCGGCGCGTGAATAGCGTGTCAGCGCTCTCGACGCGAACAGTCGCATCTCGGCAGACGAACTCGAGCTGGCGATTTGGCCGGAGCACGCCGGGCAGGAGCCGGGCTTCGCAGAGGATCTGAAAACCGTTGCAGATCCCGAGCACCGGACCACCGGCGGCAGCGAACCGTCGCACCGCATCCATCGCCGGCGCGACGCTCGCGATGGCGCCACAACGAAGGTAGTCGCCGTACGAGAATCCTCCAGGAAGCACGACCGCACCCGTTTCAGGCGGGAGCGTGCGCTCGTCGTGCCAGACGAGCACGGGCTCGGCGCCCACCGACCCGAGAGCCCACGCTGCGTCCCGGTCGTCATTGGAGCCCGGGAACTGGAGAACGGCGACCACAGGGCGCTCCATCAGCTTCCGTCCAAACTCACTTCGACGCTCTCGATGAGCGGGTTTGCGAGCAGCTCGGTGCACATCCGCTCGATCTGCCCCCTGGCTTCGTCGTTGTTCTCCGCGGACAGCTCGATGTCGACCACGCGACCCACCCGAACCCGGCTCACGTCGAACCCCAGCTTGCGCAGCGACCCCTCGACTGCCTCGCCCTGTGGATCGAGGATTCCCTCCTTCGGCCGGACGACGACAGTCGCCTTCACAGCACGACCCCGGGATCGCCGACGTACCGCTCGAAGGGGATGGCCGTGAGACGCTCGAACGCCTCGACGTAGCGAGCCCGCGTGTCCGCGACCACGTCGTCGGGAAGCTCTGGCCCGGGCGCTGTCTTGTCCCATCCCGTCGTCTCGCACCAGTCCCGAACGAACTGCTTGTCGAAGGACGGCTGCGGCCGGCCCGGCTCGTACTCATCGGCCGGCCAGAACCTCGACGAGTCGGGCGTCAGCGCCTCGTCGCCGAGGACGAGCTCGCCGTCGGGCGCGAGTCCGAGCTCGAACTTCGTGTCCGCGAGGATGATCCCGCGTGCCTCGGCATGGGCCGAGGCGAAGCGATAAAGCTCGAGCGCGGCATCCTTCGCGCGGCGGTAGAGGTCGGCGCCGACGAGTTCGGCTGCTCGCTCCTCGTCGATGTTCTCGTCGTGACCCTCTGTCGCCTTCGTGGCCGGCGTGAAGAGGGACTCGGGCAGCCGGCCCGACTCCTGCAGGCCCGACGGAAGACGGTGCCCGCAAACGGCTCCAGTCTCGCCGTAGTCACGCCAGCCGGAACCTGCGAGGTACCCGCGAACGACGCACTCGATCGGCAGCATGCGGAGCTTTCTGCAGACCATCGTGCGGCCGTCGGCCGGGAGCTCGAGCAGATGGTTGGGGACGATCTGGCGCGTACGCGCGAACCAGTAAGCGGAGAGACCGGTGAGCACGCGGCCCTTGTCCGGGATCGGTGTTCCCAGCACGACGTCGAAGGTGGAGATGCGGTCGCTCGCGACGAGGAGCAGGCGCTCCTCGTCGAGCGCGTAGATGTCGCGCACCTTGCCGCTCGCGAGGTGCACCGCCTCAGGCACGAACGCCCTCCCGCTCTGACACGAGCTCGCGGAGCCGGCTGAAGACGACATCGGAGTTGCGGGTGAATGCGTCGTGGTCGAACACCTCGTCGAGGTCGACCCGTGACGCGATCTCCGCATCCCCGCGCGCGAGTCCGGGGAAGTCCAGCCCTTCGTCCCACGCTCTCATCGCGTGACGCTGGACAAGGCGATAGGCGCGATCTCGCGCAAGCCCCGACTCCACGAGCGAGAGGAGAAGCCGCTGGCTGAAGAAGAGCCCGCCCGTCGCTTCGAGGTTCGCACGCATTCGCTCGGGACGAATCACGAGCCCTTCGGCGAGCCAAGCGAACCGGTCGAGCATGTAGTCCACGGCCAGGAAGGCGTCCGGCAAGACGACACGTTCCGCAGAAGAGTGCGAGATGTCGCGCTCGTGCCAGAGAGCGACGTTTTCGAGACCCACGAGCGCATACCCGCGAACGAGGCGCGCGAGGCCGCATATCCGCTCCGCGACGATCGGATTTCGCTTGTGCGGCATCGCCGACGATCCTTTCTGGCCGCGCGCGAACGGCTCCTCGACCTCCCGCACCTCCGTCCGCGCAAGGTGACGGATCTCCAAGGCGAAGCGCTCGAGAGAAGCCGCGAGGAGCGCGAGCGCGGACAGGAGCTCCGCGTGCCGATCCCTCTGCAGGATCTGCGTCGAGCTCGGAGCAGGCTCCAACCCGAGCGCTTCGCAGGTCAGCCGTTCCACCTCGGGCGGGGCGGAGGCGTACGTGCCGACCGCTCCCGAGAGCTTTCCCACCCGCATCCCTTCCAGGGCACGCTCCAGACGCACTCGGTCGCGCTCGAGCTGGAACGCCCAGCCTGCGAGCTTCAGTCCGAGCGTCGTGGGTTCGGCGTGAATCCCGTGCGTGCGCCCAATGGTGGGCGTCGCGCGGTGCTCCTCGGCTCGCGCGACAACGGCGGTGAACGCGCGATCGACTCCGTCCAGGACAAGGGTTCCGGCATCCCGAACGGCCAGGGACAGCGCGGTGTCGAGCACGTCGGACGAGGTGAGGCCGAAGTGGAGCCAGCGCCCCTCCTCGCCGAGTTGCTCCGCCAGAGCGTCCACGAACGCAGCGACGTCGTGATTCGTCGTCCGCTCGAGCTCGGCGACACGCCCCGGGCTCGGCGCGCTCACGTGCGAGCGGATCGCCTCGACGGCCTGCCTCGGGACGGTGCCGAGCTCAGCCCAGGCATCAAGCGCGGCGAGCTCCACTGCAAGCCAGCGCTCGAGCTTCGTCTCCTCCGACCACACGCGCGACATCGCCGGTCGGGAGTAGCGGGGAATCACTTGCTCGATTGTAGAGACGCCCCCCGGCGCCCTCGCCGCGTGACCTCTTGGCACGAACACGTTCCCCATCTGTTCGCAGTTCCGCACTAGGCTCGAAAGTGGGAGGAGGCGCGGGGTGGCCCCGAGAGCCGAGCCCTCGAGCACTCATCCTGAGAGGGTCAACGCGAGGCTTCGGCCGCAGCAAGCGCGACGTCCCGCCGGCACCAAGCTCCCTCGAAGGCGATCTGCTCCGCGGCCGTGTACGCGGCTTCCCTTGCCCGGAGAATGGTCTCGCCGAGGCCCGTTACGCCGAGGACACGACCGCCGTTCGTGACCAGCTGGCCTCCGTGCTGCGCCGTCCCTGAGTGAAAGACGAGAGCACCGTTCGCAGTGGCAGCGTCGACGCCGGAGATCGCAGATCCCTGGTCGCCGCTGTCCGGGTACCCGGCAGAGGCGATCACCACCGTCACGGCGGCCCCGTCGCGCCAACCGATGTGCGCTCCCGAGAGCTCTCCCACGGACGCCGCGCCGAGCGCCTCTACGAGGTCGCCGGCGAGCAGCGGGAGCACGGACTGGGCCTCCGGGTCTCCGAAGCGGCAGTTGAACTCGAGCACCCGCGGGCCGTCCGCGGTGAGCATCAGGCCCGCGTAGAGGAGGCCGACGAACGGCGCGCCGCGCCGCTGCAGCTCCGCCAGAACCGGGCGATGAACCGTCCCGAGAATGCCCTCGATCTCCGCCTCCTCGAGCCCGGGCACCGGCGCGTACGAGCCCATGCCGCCGGTGTTCGGCCCCGCATCGCCGTCGTAGGCGCGCTTGAAGTCCTGCGCGGGAACGAGAGCCAACGCCTCCGATCCGTCACAGAGCGCGAACACGGATACCTCCGGTCCCTCGAGCAGCTCCTCGACGACCATGCCTCCTCCCAGGGCATTCACACGACGGAGCGCATCGTCGAGCTCCGGCTGGGAGCGGCAGACGAAGACGCCCTTGCCGGCCGCCAGGCCGTCGGCTTTCACGACACAAGGGGGTCTGGCGACAGCGAGAGAGATCGCGGCGGGGACTTCGGCGGCCGACATCACTTCCTTCGCGAACGACTTCGAGCCTTCGAGTCGAGCCGCCGCCGCGCTCGGCCCGAAGACCGAGATTCCCGCATGCCGCAGGACGTCCGCGACGCCCGCGACGAGCGGCGCCTCGGGACCGATGACGACGAGATCCACGTTCAGCGAGCCGGCCAGCCCCAACAGAGCCTCCCCGTCTTCAGCGCGAATCGGATGACACTCGCAAAGCTCGGCGATGCCGGGGCTTCCGGGCGCCGCGTGCAGATCCGAGAGAGAAGGCGACTGCGCGAGCTTCCAGGCAAGCGCGTGCTCGCGCCCGCCGGACCCGACCAGGAGAACGCGCACGCGCCGAGTCTAGAGAACCGTTCGGAGAATCCGGTGCTGGTCGCCGAGCGAGACCGAGCAGCGCGCGTGCCGTCGGCTTGCGCTCGCCGCACCGACGGCACGTAAGGTTGAGCCGTGGACACCACAGCGTTTCAGCGCTGGCTCGACGACTACGTCCAGGCATGGAGAACGTACGACGAAGAGGCGATCGGGGCTCTCTTCAGCGCAGACGCCAGCTACCGCTACCACCCATGGGACGAGGGAGACGATGTCGTCGAGGGGCGAGCGGCGATTGTCGCCGACTGGCTCGAGGAGAAAGACGAGCCTGGCTCCTGGAATGCCGAGTACCGCCCGTGGGCGATCGACGAGGACAGAGCCGTGGCCGTCGGCGTGTCTCGCTATCTCGCGGCGGACGGAGCGTCCGTCGAGCGCGAGTACCACAACGTCTTCCTCTGTCGCTTCGACGCCGACGGTCTCTGCCGGGAGTTCACCGAGATCTTTTTGCGCCGCAGCAACTGAGAGCCTCAGCGAAGCGCGAGCACGCGATCTCGCGCCGCTCCCGTCCCGACGAGCGTCACCGGAACGCCCAGCGCGTTTTCGACGAAGGCGACGTACTCCGACGCCGCGTGAGGAAGCCCGTCGTCGCCGATCTCGGCCTGCCAGCCCGGGAGGGTCTCGAAGACGGGCCGGCAATGGTGGAAGTCGCTCTGATGAGCGGGAAAGTGCTCCGTCTCGGTGCCGCCTGGGAGGCGGTAGCGAACACACACGGGGAGCTCGCCGAACTCGGAGAGAACGTCGAGCTTCGTGAGCGCGAGCGAGGTGATCCCATTCACGCGCACCGCGAAACGGAGCGCCACCAGGTCGAGCCACCCGCAGCGTCGCTCGCGCCCGGTCACCGTGCCGAACTCCTGCCCGAGCTCGCGGACGCGATCGTTCTCCTGCCCGGAGATCTCGCTCGGAAACGGGCCCTCGCCGACGCGGGTCACGTACGCCTTCGCAACCCCAAGGATCTCGTCGATCCGGTTCGGGCCGATTCCGAAGCTGACCGCCGCCCCGGCCGCGATCGGACTCGACGAGGTGACGAATGGATAGGTGCCGTGGTCGAGGTCGAGGAGCGTGCCCTGCGCCCCTTCGAAGAGGACGTGCTCCCCCGCCGAGAGTGCCTGGTCGACGAGCAGCGACGTGTCGGCAACGTAGGAGCCGAGCCGCTCCGCGAAAGCGAGGTGCGTCGAGACCACCTCCTCGACGGCGAACGGCTCGAGCTCGTACACACGCTCGAGCCAGACGTTCTTCTCCTCGACCGCGAGCTCGAGCTTCTGGCGGAGGATCTTCGGATCGAGCAGGTCCTGCACCCGGATTCCGATCCGCGTGGCCTTGTCCGCGTAGGCCGGGCCGATGCCTCGTCGGGTCGTACCGATCTGAAGCCTTCCGAGGCGACGCTCGCGGGCCCCGTCGAGCGCGACGTGCCACGGCATGATCAGATGCGCGTTCCCGGAGAGGACGAGAAGGCCTTCGGTGCGGTGACCGCGGGCCTCCAGCTCGTCGAGCTCCGCGACGAGGACAGCCGGGTCCACCACGCAGCCAGCCCCGATCGCGCTCCGCTTGCCGCCGACGATCCCGCTCGGAATCTGTCGGATCTTGTAGGTCTCTCCGGCGACGACGATCGTGTGGCCGGCGTTGGGCCCGCCCTGGTAACGGCACACGAGGTCGGACTGCTGCGCCAGCAGGTCGACGATCTTTCCCTTGCCCTCGTCGCCCCACTGTGCGCCGACGATGACGGTCGCGGGCACGCGCGGCAGTGTTGCACGCGTCCGAGTCGGCTACACCGCGACCCGCGTGTCGGGTGACTCGACCTGCTCGACCGATCTTCCCTCGACCGTGGCGACCGTGGGCAGGCCGTGGGGGCAGCTGCTCTCGACACCGGCGCGCGCCCCGACGATCTGGTCGGCCGGCCCGCCGATGCTGCGGATCCTGGCGAAGAGCGGGATCGCTCCAGCAGTCGCGAGTCCGCCGACCACGAACGCCGACGCGACTGAGCGCGCTTCGCCGAGCGCGCCCAGCCCGAGCTGATAGCCGGTTCCGCCGGCGCCCGAGACCATCGAGTCGAAGGAGACGACGGTTGCGCGGCGCTCGCTCGGCACGAGCTGGTGGAGATAGGCCTGGCGGACCGCTCGTGACTCCGATCGCCCCCATCAGAACGAGGAGCGCGGGCAGCGCGACCCAGAACGAGCTCGCGAGTCCGATCGCGACCGCTGCAACCGTCTGGACACCGCCGGCTGCGAGCAGGAGGGTCGAGCGCCGGCCACAGTAGCGCGATGCGACGCTGACGATTTGATTGCCGACGATCGTCGCGAGCGCGATGCCCGCCGTCACGACGCCGGCGACCCAGACGGCGTCGCTCACGAGCAGGTCGAGGAGGTACGGCTGCGAGGCGTAGAACGCCCAGCTGAGAAAGCCCATCTCGAGAAGCCCGGCGAGCATCAGGAGTCGCAGCGCGGGCTGACGCCACCCGAAGAGGACGCCGGCTCGGGCGTTGTCCGCGATTTCGACCGGCAGCCGCCGAACCGGAACGCGACGTGGCGTGAAGCCGACGTCGTGCATCACGAAGAACGCGATCGCGAAGACGGCAGCGAGCAGGACCGAACGCACGAGGTACGGGACGCCCAGGTCGATCTGCCCGAGCAGCCCTCCACCGACGGTCCCGGCCAGCATCGCGGCTCCCGTCACCTGCGAGCCGCGCGCGAAGACGCGGTCGAGCACACCTCGATACCCCGTCGCGTTCAGGGCGTCGACGAGCCAGGCCTCCATCGCGCCCGAGTAGAACGTGAAGCCGAGCGCCATCAGGACCGACGCGAGCGCAAACGCGACGACACCGGCGTCGACCTCGGCCAGGCCGACGTAGAGGAGCGTCGACACGGCGAGCACCGACACGCTCGCGAGGAACGAGACGCGTCGGCCGAGAGTGTCTGCGACCACACCCGTCGGAATCTCGAAGAGGACCGTACCCAGCGAGTAAGCCGCATTGGCGACGAACACCTCGAAGAAGCTGAGACCCGCGTCGAGCAGGAAGAGCGTGTTGACGCCCCAGATGGCGGCCGCCGACAGGGTGTACAGCCCGGCCAGCGTGTAGTAGCCGAGTGTCGTGCGGCGACTACTGGCTTCCGATGCCCCTACGGCGACGTCCACGGCCCCGCAAGCCTATGTACCGCGCTCCGCGATACACCGCTTTGACATCGAGCCGACACGGTCCGGGTACAAGAGACACTGCGAGGCGAGCTACGCTTTCCGCGAGATGAGCGCTGTCGGGGTCGGAGCAGCGACTGTCGGGATCGGAACCGCGATCGTCGTGCTCGCCATTTTCGTTCTCGTGATCGTCGGAGGACTCCTGACGGTCCGCCGCCAGAACCGCATGTTCCCGAAGGGCTTCGATCGCACCGGCTGGACGCCCGAGCGCGGGCTGGTTCGCGACGAAGTTCACCTGGCTCGGCGGCGGACGAGGCTGAGCTCAGCCCCCGCGGCGCCGGCGCACGCCGCGCTACGCAGCCGCTAGATCGGCGAACTTCGCGTACCGCCGCAAGAACGACAGCTTGACGGTGTCGGTCGGCCCGTTGCGGTGCTTCGCAAGGATGATCTCCGCGATCCCTTGTTGCTCCGACTCCTCGCCGAGGTAGTACTCGTCGCGGTAGACGAAGAAGACGAGGTCTGCGTCCTGCTCGAGGCTTCCCGACTCGCGGAGATCGGAGAGCACCGGGCGGCGGTCAGTCTTGGGACGCTGCTCGACGGCCCGCGAGAGCTGCGACATCGCGATGATCGGGACGTCCAGGTCGCGGGCCAGGACTTTGAGCGCCCGTGAGATCTGCGAAACCTCCTGCACGCGGTTCTCGTACGTCGTTCCGGCGGTCATCAGCTGGAGGTAGTCGACGATGATCAGGCCGAGCGAAGGCTCTCTGGACTTGAGACGCCGCGCCTTCGAGCGCACTTCCATGATCGTCGTCGAGCCGCTGTCGTCGACGAAGATCGGCGCCTTCATGAGCCGGTCGCAGGCGGCGGTGAGGCGCGGCCAGTCGTCCGGGCTGAGCTTGCCCGTCCGCAGTCGCTGCAGGTCGACCTTCGCCTCGCTGCACATCATCCGCTGTGTCACCTCGGATTTGGACATCTCGAGCGTGAAGAGCGCGACAGGCGTCTCGTGCCGGACGGCGAGGTTCGTAGCGATCCCGAAGCCGAGCGCCGACTTCCCCATGGACGGCCGGGCGGCGAGGATCACGAGGTTCCCGGGCTGGAAGCCCGCGGTCAACAGGTCGAGCTCGCGGAAACCGCTTCGCACACCCGTGACCTCGACGCCGGCTTCGTAGAGCTGAGTAATGCGCTCGAAGCTCTCCTTGAGCAGCACGTCGATGGGAGTGAAGTCGCTCGTGACGCGTTGCTGAGCCAGCTCGAAGACGATCTGCTCCGCCCGATCGACGAGGTCGATCACCTCGCCCGGCCGGTCGTGCCCCAGCCTCGTGATCTCGTGCCCGGCGCGGACGAGCCCGCGCAGCGTGGCCATCTCCTTGACGATGCGCGCGTAGTGCTCGACGTTCGAGGTGCTCGGGACGAGCGCTGCGAGCTCCGCCACACGGCCCGAGCCGCCGACGTCCTCGAGCTGCCCCCCCTCGTCGAGCTGGTCGGAGAGCGTGATCGCGTCGACGGGCTCGCCCTTCTTCCAGAGCTCGAGCGCTGCGAGAAACACCTTCGCGTGGCTCTCGCGATAGAAGTCCGACGCGTCGAGGATCTCGGACACCGTTCCGACGGCGGTCGGGGAGAGCAGCATCGCCCCGAGGACGGACTCCTCTGCCTCGAGGTTCTGCGGCGGGACGAACGGGACGGCCGGGCTGGCTGTGCGGGCCGGATCGATCATGCGGGGGGCGACGGCGGCCATGGAAGGGGCAGTCAACCCGGCGGGCGCGGGTTCGTCCAATGCCAGGGGATAGGCAAGCCTCCCGCCCGATTGCAGCGAGAACGGAACATACGTTCCGATCTTATCCCCGGTGCCGGACGGCCTGTCTACACAGCGACCGTGGTTGTCAAGCCGGAAACACGCGCTCGGAGCGGGAAAAGCGGGCGATGGTCAACACCCCTGTGGAAACGTCTGTGGGAAAGCACCGCACGGCGGACGGCCGCGAGAGTGTCAGGGGAGCTGCTCGCGCGGTGTCTCTTCGGACTCGCCCGGAGCAGCCGGGGCGGCTTCGTCGGCCCCTGCCTCGGCTCCAGCTCCAGCCTCTTGCTCGGACGCTTCGTCGAGCTCGACCTCGGCGATGGTCTCCGCGATCACAGTCTCGGCCTCGGCGTGCGCGGCCTCCGAATCCGCCTCGGCTCGAGCTTCGGCCTCGGCTTCGGCCGCCTCGAGCGCCTCGAGCTCCTCCTCGGGCGGAAGCTCGCCTCCCTCCGGGACCACGAGCGTCTTGACCTCGACCTGCACGTCCTGGAACACCTCGATCGAAATCGCATAGCGCCCGATGCGCTTGATGGGGTCGATCGCGACCTTCCTCCGGTCGACCCGCACCTTTCGGGTGCGCCAGATCTCGTCGATGATGTCGGAGGGCGTCACCGAGCCGAAGAGCGCCCCGGTCGGGCCGGCCTTGACTTCGAAGCGAAGGACCGTCTTGGCGAGGAGCTCCGCGATCTCCTCGGCCTGCTCCGAGCTCCGCGCCTCGTGCTTCGCACGACCGGCCTCCACCCGGCGCAGCTCGGCGACACGGGAAGAGGTCGCAACCTCGGCGAGCCGGCGCGGCAAGAGGTAGTTCCGCGCATAGCCGCGTGCGACATCCACGACGTCGCCGCGCAGGCCGACCTTCTCCACGTCTTGCAGCAGGATCAACTCCATGGCGCTACTGCGACACGTAGGGAAGGAGGGCCATCTCTCGCGCGCGCTTTACGGCCGACGCGACCTGCAGCTGATGCCTGCGGCACGCGCCGCTGATGCGGCGCGAGCGGATCTTGCCCTTCTCCGAGAT
>JACCWU010000210.1 GCA_013697465.1 Actinomycetota bacterium
CCGCCACTTTAGGGATCTTCGCGACCGGGATCTGCGCGAGCAGATTCCGGTCTTGCGTGGGTTGGCAGGGATGTTCGCGCGATCGAAATTCGCGCGAGTGGATTTCGATCTTGCGCACTAGAAGGGAATGTCGTCGTCCGTCGGGGAGGACGGGAAGTCATCGCCGCCGCCCGCGGCTGCACCGGCGGGCACGTAGGCAGGCGTTTCGCCTTCCATCCGGCCGCCGAGGAACTGCACGCTGTCGGCCACGACCTCGACCGCCTGGCGCTTCGCACCGTCCTGCGCCTCCCACTCCCGCCACTCGAGCCTGCCGTCGATCGCGACCGGGCGCCCCTTGGCGAGGTACTGGGCGCAGTTCTCTCCCTGCTGGCCCCAGACGGTGATGTCGAAGTAGTTCGGCTTGTCGGTCCATTGTCCCGACTCGTCCTTTCGCCGCGTGTTCACAGCGAGGCGGAGCGAGCAGACCGCGGTCCCGGACGGCGTGTGCCGAAGCTCGGGGTCGCGGGTCAGGTTCCCGACGAGAACGACGCGATTGATGCTGGCAGCCATCTTCTATTCCTCCTCTTCGACCTCGGATGCAGTGGCTGCATCCTCGCGTGCGGGCGCCGCCACCGCTACCGGCCGAGCTGGACTCCCCTCGATCCGCCGTGTCGCCATGTGGCGCATGACTCCATCGTCGATGCGCAGCACGCGCGAGACCTCGTCGAGCGCGGCGGCCTCGGAGGTGAAGTGCAGCAGGTGGTAGTTGCCTTCCCCCTTGTGCCCGATCTCGTAGGCGAGACGGCGCCGGCCCCAGGTGTCGTGCAGGTCCCAGGACCCTCCGCTTCGCTCGATCTGCTCGCGGACGCGACCGACGATCTCGGCCTGACGGCCCTCGTCGAGGTCCGGGTCGAGCAGCAGCAAGATTTCGTACTTCGTCACGTTCCCTCGTTTCTCCCTTCGGTCTCGAGTCGGCCCCGCCGGGACGGCACCGCCGGGAACGGACGGGCCGGGTGCGAGGCAGGAAGCCGCGCGATTCTACCAGCGGGCCCTACCGACCGGCGCGATACCATCGGCGAATGCGCAAGCTCCTCACCTGGGCCGTGGTCTCGTTCGGCATCGCCGCGCTCTTGCGCAAGCTCCGGGCGCGCGGCCACGCGGACGAGTACCCCGTCACCGCCGCGGAGGACAATCCCGCCGAGGAGCTCCGGCAGAAGCTCGCGGAGACACGAGAGGACGAGATGCCCGTACCGGGCGCTCCGCCTCTCCCTGAGCCGACTCTCGACGAGCGCCGCGCGGACGTGCACGAGGAGGGACGAGCCGCAATCGACGAGATGCAGAAGCCGGACGCCGACTGAGGGGTCGACCGTGGCCGACGCCTCCGAGACAACTCAGATCTCACCCGTACCGAGCTCGGACGAACGGACTGACGGCATCGACACCGCTGAGCTCGTCGGCGCGATTCGCGAGCTCTCCGCGCGGGTGGGCAACCTCCAGGCCGAGGTGCATACGCTGCGCGCCGGTAACCAGACGCTTCCGTCCGCCGTCGAGCCTGCGGGCTGGGACGACTCGCGCGGCCGCGCACCCGACACGTTTACGTGGGTTCGCGCGCTCGATGCGCCGTCGGCCCTCGGCCCGACGGTTCCTCGGCTGCTCCTCGAGATCGTGTTCCTCGTCGCGGTCGCGATCGCGGCCGCGGTGGCGGAGCTCGAGGTGGTGGAGATCGCCGTCGTGATGGCCGGCGCGTGGACTCTCGTCGCACTCGCCGAGTGGGTGGGCGCGCGAGCGACGAAGCGCAGGGCCGACGCCGTGTACGCGCCTCTTCCAAGTCTCACTCCCGGCTATCCGACCGATCCTTCGTGGCTCGCGCCCCCTGTCGCGCGCCCTGCGCTCGACGTCGTCGACTCGGACGAAGACACGCAGACCAAGCTGCCGCCCCCGAGCGACGACTGATTCCACACTCGCGTCGGCCGGCTCGTGGTCGACGTCACCCGCTGTGCTCTTCGCCGTGACTTCGCCGACCGCGTGAATCTCCGATCCAGCATCTAGGCTCTCGGGGGTGCGGCTTGCTGCCGTCCTTCTCGTCGCGCTCCTGAGCCTCGCGGGCGGATCCTCCCCCACTCCCTCGCGGGCAGCGGTTGGTGCGAGCGTCGGTACGAGAAGCATCCTCGACCTTGGAGACTCGCTCAGCCTCGGCACCGCCCCGTACCTTCGCGCTCGGCTTCCCGGGTACCGAATCGCGCGGCGCTACGACGTCGGGCTCCACGCCGACGACGCGGCCGAGGTCGTCGCCGCGGCAGGAGCGGCACTCCCCGCGGTCATCGTCGTGAGCGCAGGCACCAACGACGATCCGCGAATCGTCTCGACGTTCATTCGTGCAGTTGCACGGGTCCTACGGGTCGCCGGCTCGGCGCGGTGCGTCGTCTGGCCCACCATCGTCCGCCCACCCGCCGTCGGCGCAAGCTACGAGGGGCTCAACCGCGCGCTTGCGCGTGCCGCCTTGCGACACCGGAATCTCGTGCTCGTCGACTGGGTCGGAATGGTTCGCCGGAACCCATCGTGGCTCTCCGCGGACGGCGTGCACGTAGGCGTAGCCGGCTATCGGTCGCGAGCCACGGCCATTGCTCAAACCGTCGCACGAAGTTGCCCGCGCGCGACCAGCGGTCCGACATGAAACCGCTGCGGCAGCGGCCGCTAAGCGGCCGCCTTCAGGGATTTTCGCGCGATCGGAATT
>JACCWU010000232.1 GCA_013697465.1 Actinomycetota bacterium
GTGAACTTCCGACCGCTCGGCTCGACGTGACCCATGAAGCCGAAGAGCGGTGCGTGCACCGAGAGTGCGATTCCGTGCTCCCGCGCGAGCTCCCCGAGGCGCTCCGCGAAAGGATAGTCCATCCAGAACCCGCTCTCGAAGTCGACCTCGCAGGCGTCGTAGCCGCGCTCGAGGAGGATCTCGATCGCCTGCTCCGGCGACTCGCGCGACGGCATCCGGGCGGGACCGAGCTTGATCCACGCTGCCACGGCGCCATGCTAGTTACAGGCGCAGAACGGAATCCGCGAGCTTCGGATTCCGTTCGCGCAAATTTCCCCCTGAAGACGGCTGCTGTCGCGGCCGGGCGCTGCGAGTTCACATCAACCTCTGGTGGCCGCGATGTGATTGCCTTAGCGCATGAAGGCGACGATGTTCCTCGCCGACTACGCGGTGGTCTCGGACGGGAAGCTCACGATCGTCGGCGGCGGCTGGTCCCAGACAGGCCCCGAGCCCGCATCCTTCGGCATCGGCCTGCTCATCCAGGTTCCCTGGGACCAGTCCAACACCATGCATTCGTTCTCCGTCGAGCTCCTCGACTCCGACGGCGCTGCCGTCGTGCTCGAGACACCCGAAGACGAGGAGCAGGCGGTCGCGTTCGGCGGCGAGTTCGAGGTCGGCCGCCCGCCGGGCCTCAAGCCCGGGACGCCGCTCGATTTCCCGGTCGCGATGAACTCGACCCCGCTTCCGCTCGAGGCCGGACGCTACGAGTGGCGGCTGACGATCGACGGCGAGGGTCGCCAAGACTGGACGCTTCCGTTCACGGTGCGCGCTGAGGAGGCGTAGTTCTGCGCAAGACCGGACTCCGCTCGCGCGGGTTCCGATCTCTGTGCAAGGCCAGAATCCGCGAGCGCGGATTCTGGCCGCACTAGAACCATGGCGCGCGAAAACCCCTGAAGCGCGGTCTTACGGCCGCGGCGTTTGGACCTCCATATTCGCCCGCGCAGTTCGGGCCTTGGCGCGGAACGCTGCTCCGTCCGGGCGCATGCGTACGCTCGGAGCGTGTCCAGACTTCCGACTCGCATCGATCTGCTCGAGCTCGACATCGACCTCCGGCTCACGGACCTCTGGCGGGAAGCCGTCGACGTGAGCGAGTGGAATCTCGAGGTCGTTGCGGCCTTCATACGCGCCGCTTACGGGAAGGGCTACTGCGACGCGCTCACCGAGGAATCCCCAGGAGCGCTCTGTGTCGACCACGGGTACCGGCTACCCGAGCGGCACGCTGGAAGCCATTCCGGGCTCGGGCAGCCCGTCCGCCAGCGCGACGCCGCGTAATCCTCTGCTCAGAGGGATTCGCCGCCCCGCCCGGGTAGACTGCCCGTGTGGCACGCCAGGCGAGCCCCGCGCGTCTCGTCATCGCGCTCTCGGTCGCGGGCCTGCTCGCGATCTTCCTCCTGTACACCTCGATCGCGGGTGACGCAAACCCGTCGATCGCGCCGAGCGACCTTCGGAATCGCACGGAGAAGGTGCAGCTTGCGGGAGTCGTCCTCGGGCCGATCCGGGGAGACGCGCACGCCGCGGGCCTGCGCTTCGTGTTGCGCGACATGGGAGGAGACCGGCGGACAGGCGTTCCCGTTCGCTATAGCGGCTCCGTCCCGGACCTCTTCAAAGTGGGTCGCCAGATCGTCGTCGTCGGACGTCTGCGGCAGGGCGTCTTCGTCGCGGAGCCGGGGTCGATGATCACGAAGTGCCCGTCGAAGTACGCGCCCAAGCAAAGCGGCGACCCGGCCTGACGAGGTCCCATGGCTGAGCTCGGTCGCGCCGCGCTCCTCGTCACGCTCGGCCTTGCCGTGTACGCACTCGTCGCGGGAGCCGCGGCGGCGTATCTCGGTCGTCGCCGCCTCGCGCTTTCTGCGCAGAACGCCCTCACCGCGGCGTCTTTCTCGACCCTCGTCGCCTCGGGAGTGCTCCTTGCTGCCCTCGTCCGGAGCGACTTCTCGTTCTCGTACGTCGCGCGCACGACGAGCGAGGCCCTCCCGCTCCAGTACAAGATCTCGGCCTTCTGGGGCGGACAGGAGGGCTCGCTGCTCTTCTGGCTCGCCATACTGACCGCTTGCGGTGCCCTGGCTGTGCGGTTGAACCGAGCGTGGGCGCGCGATCTGATCGTCTGGGCCGTCCCGGTCTTCGCCGCGGTCGCCGTCTTTTTCTCGTTCCTCGTAGTCGTCGTCGCAAGCCCGTTTGCGACACAGGCCGCGCCGCTCGATGGGGCCGGCATGACCCCGAGTCTCCAGAACCCGTACATGCTCGCGCACCCGATCTTCCTCTACCTCGGCTATGTCGGCCTGACCGTTCCGTTCGCCTTTGCGCTTGGCTCGCTCCTCTCGGGACGAGTGGACGAGCGCTGGCTCGTGGCCACCCGCCGCTGGACGCTCTTCGCATGGGCTGCGCTCGGGATCGGTCAGCTCCTCGGCTCGCATTGGGCGTATGTCGAGGTGGGCTGGGGCGGGTATTTCGCGTGGGATCCGGTGGAGAACGCAGCGCTGATGCCGTGGCTCGCGGCGACCGCGTTTCTCCACTCGGTGATGATCCAGGAGAAGCGCGGCATGCTCCGCGTCTGGAACATCCTCCTCGTCCTCCTAGCGTTCGCGCTCGCCCTCTTCGGGACCTTCCTCACCCGGTCGGGCATCCTCAACTCGATTCACTCGTTCACGCAGAGCTCGATCGGACCGTGGTTCCTCGCGTTCATCGCGCTGACGGTGGCGGTGTCGCTCACACTTCTATTCCGACGGCTGCCGCAGCTCCGCTCGCCGACGAGGCTCGAGTCACCGGTCTCGCGTGAGGCGGCGTTTCTCTACAACAATCTGCTCCTGCTCGCACTCTGCCTGACGATCCTGTGGGGGGTCGTCTACCCGATCCTTTCCGAGGCCGTGCGGGGCGAGGCGGTGGTCCTCGGGCGCGCGTACTACGACTTCTTCCTGCGGATCTTCGGCCTGCCGCTGCTCCTGCTCATGGGCATCGGGCCGCTCATCGCCTGGAGACGGGCATCTCTGCAGAGCCTTCTCACCACGTTTCGCTGGCCGACGCTCGTCGCGCTGGTCTCCGGTGTGGTGCTGCTCACACTCGGCGCCGGGAGCTCGATCCCCGGCCTGATCGCGTACACGTTCGCCGCGTTCGTCCTCACGACGATCGTGTTGGAGTTCGCCCGGGGGACACGTGCCAGGATGGCGCTCGGAGCGGGCTCGTGGAGCGGCGCCTTCTTCTCGTTGCTGACCCGGAACAGACGCCGTTATGGCGGGTACGTCGTCCACGCGTCGATCGTGATCCTCGCGGTCGGCATCGCGGGCTCGAGCGCATTCGACAGCGTCGCCGAGGCGAGGCTCACACGCGGCGACTCAATGAGCATCGGCGACTACACGCTCGTGTATCAGTCGCTTGACGAGCGCGTCGCCTCGAACGCGACCGAGATCCGTGCGACCCTCGGCGTCTCCCGTGGCGACCGCGACCTGGGGACACTCGAGGCCGGAAAGAACGCATACACCGTGGAGGCGCAGCTGTCGAACGAGGTGGGGATCAGGAGCGATCTCCTGACCGGAGAGGATCTTTTCGTCATCGCGGAGCAGGTCGACCCAGACGGCACCGTCTACTTCCGCGTGTTCGTCAAGCCGCTCGTCAACTTGATCTGGATCGCCGGCTTCGTCTTCGTCCTCGGTTCGCTGATAGCGCTGTGGCCCAACGCCCGCGAGCAGCGGCGCCTGATCCAGCGCTCTAGCGAGATCGGTCTCCCCGCAACACGTTGACGCTCGCGCTCGTCCTCGCCGCGCTCCTTGCGGTTGTCTGTGTCGTCGCGGTCGCGTTTCCGTTCATCCGGGAGCCTGAACCGGAGTCCGATAGCCTGCACGACCTCAACGACGATGAACGGCGCCGCCTGGAGCTGCTCGAAGAGCGCGACCGGGCGCTCGCCGCGCTAAAGGAGCTCGAGTTCGATCACAGAACCGGGACGATCTCCGACGAGGACTACCGTGCGCTTCTGGGCCCGCTCCGACGGGACGCCGCGAACGCGCTTCGGGCACTCGAGCCTGATCGCGCTGGTACGCCGCCCGACAAGCCCGAAACGCGGGAGGGACGTCCGACCGGCGGGCGAACCTAACGGCATGGGACGGCGTTTCCTGCTCGTCTCCGCGCTCGCGTTCGCGCTCGTCGTCGTGGCGCCGGCGGCGAGTCAGGACGCCGAGGACGAGAAGGCTCGCGTCGACCAGCGGATCGCCGAGCTCCAAGCGGAGATCGACGCGGCGAAAGGTCGCGAGGGCGTGCTCACGACGCAGCTCTCGGCGGTCGCCTCCGAGCTGCGGGCAGCTCAGTCGGCGGTCGACCAAGCGCAGGGGAGCCTCGACGAGCTCGAGACCGAGCTCTCGCAGGAGCGTTCGAGGCTCGAGCAGCTCACCGCGAGGCTTGGATTGCAGACGCGCCGGCTCGAGCTGCTGCAGAGGGAGCTCGCGCGTGCAGTCGAGGTGCTCGAACAGCGCGTCCGCGCTGCCTATATCGACCAGCCGCCCGACCTGATCTCCTTCATCGTCTCCGCCTCGAGCTTCTCCGATCTGATTGACAACTACGAGTTCCTCTCGAGGATCGGAGCGCAGGACGAGCGCATCGCTCGCCAGGTCGAGACGTCCAAGCGAGAAGCCGCGGCGGAGCGTGCCGCGACGATCCACACGCGCAGGCTGACAGCCGCGGCGGTCTCCGTTATCTCGGCCCGGACCGAGGAAGCGCGGACTGTTCGCAACGAGCTCGCCGCCGGCCGCGACGACCTTTCCTCGTCGAGAAGCCTGAAGCAGTCGGCGCTCGTCGATGCACGCGAGTCGAGAGAGGACTACGTGGCCGAGGCCGATGCCCTCGCGGCCCAGAGCGCAGCCCTCGCGGAGCGCATCCGCTCGGCTCAGACGGGATCGACGGGAACCGGGGTCTCGGACTCCGGCCTCATATGGCCCGTGGACGGTCCGGTCACAAGCGGCTTCGGGTGGCGCTGGGGTCGAATGCACCAGGGCATCGACATCGCAGTTCCGACCGGAACCTCCGTGCGTGCACCCGCGGCGGGCACCG
>JACCWU010000237.1 GCA_013697465.1 Actinomycetota bacterium
CAATCGATCACCGACGGCCCGATCAGCACTCCTCCTCCGAGAAGCACGAGCATGCGTGGGGCCCGGAAAGTGTCTGCGAGGAGCTGGCACACGAGCCCCGCACCGAGCATGACGCCGAGCGTGAGGATGACGTCCTTGACAGTCACGAGCCCGATTCTGCACGGCGGGCGGAGTGAGGCGTACTCCAAGGGAGCGCACTTGCGCCGGCACCCGGCCTCGTAGACGATCCTCGTGTGCTTCTCATCCTCGTCATCGGCGGCGCGCCGCTGCTCATCTGGCTTACGCTTGCGATCGCGCTCTACCTGACTGTGGTCGAGCTCCGCGAGCTGCAACCGCACTACGGCTGGTGGATCTGGTGGCTCCTGCTCGTGTTCATGACGCACTTCATCGGCTACCTGATCCTGAGGGCGTACGCTGCCTACCGAAGCTGGGGCGATGCACGCAGTGGGTGACGGCCGGCCGCCAGCCGAGCCCGAGGAGGTCCGCCCGCTTCGGGACCGCCCGGCCGTCCGGATCGCTCTGCTCGCCCTCGTGCTCCTCGCCTCCTTCCTCGTCGCCCGGACGTGCGGGTCGTACGACAAGAAGATCTCGCAGGAGGAAGCCGTCGCGATCGCCACGGAGAACGCCGGCTTCGAGCCGTGCGTCGAGGTGGGCTGCGTCGTCATCCGGGCCGTTCCCCGCGGCATCCCGTCCCGCCTCTTCTGGCTCGTCGGGCTCGCCGAGGACCTGGACGAGTCCGGGAGGCCGACGCGCTTCAAGAACATGCTGATCGACGTGCAGACCGGCGACGTCTCACAGCCGTAGCTGTGTAGAGGTCGCACATACTCACGGCCACAACGCAGGTAGGCGCGGACATGGAAACCGGCCTGCCCGGTTCATACGGTCTCTCCACACGTCGAACGTGGTATCCGCCCGAGGAGGGGGGAATGATCGTTTCGCTCTTGCAGACCTGGCTCGCCCAGGCACCGACCGCAGAGGAAGTCCAGGAGCAGCTCGGTCTCGACTCGCTGATTCTGACCGAGACCTTCTACTTCTGGACCGTCGTGATCATGTGGCTGATCCACGTCGGCTTCATGGCGTACGAGGCGGGCGCCGCCAGGCGCAAGAACATCATGTCGACGGCGATGAAGAACATCCTCACCATCGCCGTTGTCACCCCGACGTTCTACTACTTCGGCTGGTACATCTACGGCTGTTTCCAGGAGGGCTGGCCCAAGGACGGGCATGACAGCCCGACGGTGGAGGGGCTCGACGTCTTGATCGGCTTTTGCGGCAACACGGCGCCCTGGGCCGCGCAGATGGGGCCGAACCTGCAGGATCACGTCAGCGCCGTCTTTTTCCTCGCCTTCCTCCTGTTCTCGTGGACCACCGGCTCGATCATGTCGGGAGCGCTCATCGAGCGTGTCCGGCTGTCGGCCTACCTGATCCTGACGGCTTTGCTCGGCTCCGTGGTCTGGATCATGGATGCGGCGTGGGGTTGGAGCTCCGGCGGATGGCTCGTCACCCGATTCGGCTTCCACGACGTGATCGCGTCGCTCGTCGTCCACGGTGTCGCCGGTGCGTTCGCGTTCGGTGTCCTGCTCAACCTGGGGCCGCGCATAGGCAAGTACACGACCGACGGCTTGGCGCGCAGCTTCCGCGGACACAGCACGCATCTGACGCTCATGGGCCTGATGCTGATCTTCACGGGCTTCTACGGCTTCTACGCCGCCTGCCTCGTGATTCAGTCGACGATCTTCCCGGGCTGGCTCAACATCTACGGCTCACCGACGACCCTGGGTGCGATCGCATTCGTGATCACGATCGGCTTCGCAGGCGGCTTCACCGGAGGCTGGTTCGCGAGCAAGGGCGATCCCTTCTGGACGCTGTCCGGTGGCCTCGCCGGAGTCATCAGCGTGTCTGCGGGGGCCGACGTCTACCACCCGTCGCTCGCGTACCTTCTCTCGATCTCGGGCGGCATGGTCGCCGTCTACGCCGGCGGCTACATCGAGCGCAAGCTCCGCGTCGACGACGCAGTCGGCGCGGTCGCGGTGCATGGTGCCTGCGGCTTCTACGGGGTGCTGCTCGTCGGAATCTTCGCGGGCGGCTACCCGACGGGGATCAACAACGTCGAGTCGTCGTTCGGCGGCCAGCTCATGGGCATGCTCGCGTTCCTGCCGCTCGCGTTCCTCCCCGGCTACGCGGTGAGCTGGCTCCTCAAGAAGCTGAATCTCCTCCGCGTGCCTCCGGAGGTCGAGCTCGAGGGCCTCGACCTTGCCGAGTTCGGACAGGACTTCTTCCCCGAGTTCGAGCGCGTCCCGGAGATCATCGTAGAGCCGGACGGCAGGGCGGTCGAGGCGGCACCCGTGCTCCTCGATGCGTATTGGCGCACGAACGGACGAGCCGCGACCCCTGTTGGCACGTCAGAAAGGAGCTAGGCGATGTTCGACGCCTTTCCGTACGACGAATGGAGCGAGGACATCGCCGAGTTCTGGACATTCGGCGGACAGGGCTCGACCGGGACGTGGATCCTCACGATCCTCGGCTTCTCGGTCATGCTGATCGCGTTTTGGGGCTTCGTCACCCTCGAGAACCAGAAGCTGACGCGGCAGGCTGACCGTCTCCGAGCATCAGGCGCCCTGGACAAGCCGACGGCCACAGGCCCGACGGCCTAGAAGGGAGGAGCGATGGCTGACAAGCAGATCGACTTCCCGCCGCTGCAGAAGGAGGACTCACGAGTCGCGCCGTTCATGCTCGGCCTCTCGCTCGTCTGCATCATCGTGGTTGTCGTCATCCTGCTCACCGACCTGGACGGGCCTTTCATCGGCCCATGGGGGTAGGTACCTTTCGGCACGTGTCACGGCTCTACCTCCACTGCGTCATCTGTAGCAGGCGGCAGGCAGACGGACTGATCTCCGGCGCGGCGTGGGGGCGGCTCGAGCTGCCCCAGGGAGTACAGGTCGAGCATCCCGCGTTTCGCGACTCGACCTTCCGCGCCTGCCCCTCCTGTTGCACCGACCATCCCGACTGGCAGGAACGCGTCTTGAGCAGCTTCGGGCTCTCGGCCGGCTTCGGTCTTCGCCCGGGTCCGGCTCGGTAGCCACGCGGCCGCCCGCGATTCAACCCGTGTCTCTGTCTGAGGTCAGCGCGACACGGATGTCGTGCGCGAGGCTCGCCTCCGTCAGATCGGCGCCGGCGTGCAGCGTGGTCACCCAGGCGCCGTGCCGATCGTAGATCCGTACGGGCGCCGAGTGCAGCGTGTCTGCGCCGCTCTCGAGCGAAGAGAGGACGTGGAACCGGTCCCAGACCGCGCGTAGCTCGGTTTCCGGCTGGCCGCCGCCAACGTAGAGGAGCCTCCCAAGCGCGCGGTTCCCGGCCAGGAACCTGCGCACGCTCCTCTCGGTGTCCTCCGTCGGATCGGTGCTGATGGCCACGGCCCGCACGTCGCGCCGCTCGGCGGAAGTCAGGCTGTCGATCGTCCGCGCCACGGTCCATGCGATCACGGGACACGAATCCGTGCACTGGCTGTCCAGGAAGGTGAGCAAGGTCACGCGACCGAGAAGGTCGCCCGAGCGGATGAGTCGACCGTCGTAGTTCCGCAGCGAGAAGTCGCTCAGCGTAATCCCTGGAGGTGGCTCGCCTCCTCGGTATCTGTCCGACGCCGCGACAGGCGATGTCTGCCGCGCAGTCGGCGAGTCGCCGTCGAGCGAGACCATGAGCGCCACGGCCACGGCGACGCCAAGCCCGATCGCAGCGACAACCGAGGACAGGACCGCGAGGCGTCGCCTCATCGTTCTTCCTTCTCCTGGGCCTGGTCGCGGGACTCGCGGCTCCGCGCCTGGCGCATCATCCACACCATCATCCCGCCCATCACGATCGGGCAGATCAGAACGGCAAGAAGCAACAAGGGCTCCATTGCCTCACCTCCTCTCTCGTTCCGAGATGCTCGACCGAGGTCACGGCGTCGAGCGCACGGTCCACGTCGCACCTCCGTCCGTCGAACGTTTGATGGTGCCGTCGTGAAGCGCCGCGAAGAGCTCGCCCGCTTCCTGTCCGAGAAGCGCTGCGGGCTGACCTCCGATCTCGCCGCGCGGCTCGAAGCTCTTGCCGTTGTCGTCGCTCATGAAGACGCTCCCGGCACCATCCACGAGGAAGAGCCGATCGCGGGCAGGCCACGCGAGTAGGCCGATCGGATCTCCGATCCGCTTCCAGCTCCGGCCACCGTTGCCCGACTCGTACAGCCCTTGGTCGCTGTCGCTCGCGCCTGCCGCGACCACATGCATGTTGTCGTCAGGGTCTGCGGCGAGATCGAGAAGGGGAGCGGGTCGCTCGACTTCTTCCCATGTTCGGCCTGCGTCCCCGCTCACCATCAGCCTGTCGTTCGACGAGTCGTAGCCGTACACGCGGTCATCGGCAGAGCGCAGGACGTGGAAGTCCGCTTCTCCCAGGAGTGAGATCGGCTCCCAGCTTCGGCCTTCGTTCGTGGACTCGATGAGCCCGAGCAGCGGCGGAAGATCCTGTCGCAGGTCTGGATGCCCCGACCCGAGGAAGCGGTCCGCGCCCACAACGCTGAACCCCATCGTGTCCTGGCGGCTGTCCCCAACGCGGATGGACTTCGAATCGCCCTCACCCGAGCGGTAGAGCCCGGTATGGGTCGCGATGAAGAGCGCACCATCGGCCGGGTTGATGCCGAGCCCGTGCACGTGCACTGGCCCGGCATCGGCAGCGGAGGTTGTTTGGTCGCCGCCCGTGACACGCCAGAGCGCGACCCCGAGAATCACGATCGCGACCGCAGCAAGCCCGAAGATGCCGCGCTCCATCAGCGGTGAGCGCGTCGTGGGCGGGGGCGCCTGTTGGCGGCGTCGCGCCTTTGCTTTCTTTCCACTCGTCATCGTCTCTCCTCTCTGATCCGTTAGTCGCATCCGATGCGCGTGCGAGACACACTTCGGGCAGAACGACTCAGAAGAGGAAGCGCTGGAGTAGCGCTGGAGACGCTCGTCCAGTAGCCGGTACCACGAGGACGATCAGCGATAGAGACGCGAGTGCGCCCAGGAACATCGCCGGCCACACCTCGATCACTGCGATGGGCGCCTGGAGCGCTCGGTCGAGCGCCTGAGCGAATTGATCGTCCAGGCAGGCGCACGCGAATCCGATCAACGCGAGGCAGAGGACTGCGAACAGGATGAAGACCAGCAACGGCATCCGTCCGCGCAGCCGTTCGAGAGCCACGCGGCGAGGATACTCCCTCATAGCAGCCGGGAACTACCGCTTCAAACGACACCCTGGCGCGATGCGGCGACATCTGTCTGACGCCGCTCCGCACCACCCGAGGGCTGCGCCGGGTGACGCTGCACGCCGACGTGATGATGTCGCTCGCCCCGGGCAGGCAGTCAGCAGCGCGCGAAGCCTTGCCACGTGCTCTAAGTAACCTGCGGGTCGTGAGCAGCACGGCCGCGACACTCTCCATCCCCGACCGTCAGCGGCTAGTCCGATACGCGCAACTGCTCGCCTGGTCGAGCCTCTTCTGGATGACCGCTGAGGGTGTGATCGCGATTGTCGCGGGAGTCATGGCGGGCAGCATCGCGCTGATTGGCTTCGGAATCGACAGCGCGATTGAGGGCATGGCGAGCGTCGTCATAATCTGGCGCTTCTGGGGCCACCGCGCGCTCTCTGAGACGGCCGAGCTACGTGCCCAGAAGCTCGTAGCGGTGCAGTTCTTCATCCTCGCCCCCTACGTCGCCATTGAGTCCGTGCGGGCGCTCGTGACGGGACACGAGGCCGAAACAAGTTGGCTCGGCATCGGTCTGACTATCGGCAGCGTCTTGCTCATGCCCGCGTTCGGTATTGCAAAACGTCGCGTAGGGGAGCAGCTTGGCTCGGCTGCTACGAAGGCCGAAGGGATGCAGAACATGCTCTGCGCCTACCTTGCGGTCGCCGTTCTCGCAGGGCTGCTTGGGAACACGCTCTTTGGCGCGTGGTGGCTTGACCCCCTGGCGGGCCTGTTCATCGCCTACGTCGCCGTGCGGGAAGGACGAGAGGCGTGGGAAGGTGAGGAATGCGGCTGTCACTAGTGAGCACTGAGTCTCGCCGCTAGCGGTCCTCACCATGACTCTATGCCGCCTCCAGGTCAGAACAGCCCGACCGTCTCCCCGTTCTCGTCGATGTCGATCGAGAACGCGGCCGGCGACTTCCCTAGCCCTGGCATCGTCATCATGTCGCCGCAGAGCGCGACGATCCAGCCGGCGCCGGTGTAGGGACGCAGGTCGCGGACCGGCACCGTGAAGCCCTTCGGCGCGTTCTTGAGCGTCGGGTCGTGCGAGAGCGAGAGATGCGTCTTCGCCATGCAAATCGGCAGCTCACCGAGCCCCGCCTCCTCGAACGCCGCGGCCTTCTGCTTCGCAGCGGGAAGCAGCACGACGCCGTCGGCTCCGTAGACCTTCGTCGCGATGAGCGTGAGCTTCTCCTCGATGGGAGCGTCGAGCGGGTAGGAGAAGTCGAAGGTCGACGGTTGCTCCGCGGCGTCGACGACCGCCTCCGCAAGCGCGGTAGCACCTTCGCCGCCGCGCTCGAAGGCCTCGTTGATCTCCGCCGCATACGCGCCGTGCTCGAGCGCGAACTTCCGCACGAGCTCGAGTTCGTCGTCCGTGTCGGTCGGGAACCGGTTCACGGCAACCACCGCCTGCAGTCCGAAGCCGTTCACGATTCCGATGTGGCGCGCCAGATTCTGCGCGCCGAGCTCGATCTCCTTCGCGCCTCCGTCCATGTTCCCGGCGTGGTGCTTGAGCGCACGCACGGTGGCCACCAGCACGACGGCATCCGGGCGAAGATCGCCGATGCGGCACGTGATGTCGAAGAACTTCTCCATTCCCATGTCGGACGCGAAGCCCGACTCGGTCACGACGTATTCGCCCAGCTTGAGCGCCACCCGGTCGGCGACGAGCGAGTTGTTGCCGTGGGCGATGTTCGCGAACGGTCCGCAGTGGACGAAGGCCGGCTGACCCTCGAGGGTCTGCACGAGGTTCGGCTTGACGGCCTCTTTCAGGAGGACCGCGAGAGAGCCGGCGGCCTTGAGCTCCTCGGCCGTGACCGGCTCGCCGTCGTACGTTTGGCCGATGGTGATCGCCCCGAGGCGCCGGCGCAGGTCCGCGAGGTCTCGGGCGACCGCGACGAGCGCCATGATCTCGCTCGCGGCGGTGATGTCGAAGCCCGTCTGCCGCGGGTAGCCGTTCGCGCGTCCTCCGAGCGCGGTGACGACGTCGCGGAGCGAGCGATCGTTCATGTCCAGGCAGCGCCGCCAGGAGATCGAGAGCGGGTCGATGCCGAGCGCGTTGCCGTGGAGGACGTGCGCGTCGATCAACGCGGCGAGCAGGTTGTTCGCAGCCGTGATCGCGTGCAGGTCGCCGGTGAAATGCAGGTTCAGGTCCTCCATGGGCACGACCTGGGCGTAGCCTCCGCCGGCCGCTCCACCCTTCACACCGAACACGGGCCCGAGCGACGCCTCCCGGAGACAAAGGACAGGCTCTCTGCCGAGCACGCCGAGGCCCTGGGTCAGCGAGACCGAGGTCGTGGTCTTGCCTTCGCCGGCCGGAGTCGGGGTGATGGCGGTCACGTTGATCAGCTTCCCGTCCGGCTTGTCCGCGAGCCGGTCGATCACCGAGAGGTCGACCTTCGCCTTGTAGCGGCCGTAGGGCTCGACCTCCTCGGGGAGCAACCCCGCGGTGGCGGCGACGTCGAGGATCGGGTTGAGCGTCGCCGCCTGTGCGATCTCGAGGCTGGAGGGCATCTGCGTCTTCATCAAACTCCCGTTTCTAGTGGCTGACCGCGGCCGCCGCAAGCTCGGAGACGAGCGTATCGGTGTAGAACCGCTCCAGCGCGAAGGGCGCGATCAGATCGGGTGTCTTCCCGGTCGCGATGAGCTCGGCGAGCGTCACTCCGACGATGGGTGCCGCCTTGAACCCGTACGTGCCCCACCCCGCCGACACGTGAAAGTTGTCGACCTCGGTCCGTCCGAGGATCGGGCTGTAGTCCGGGGAGAGGTCGCAGAGTCCCGTCCATGTGCGGAGCACCTTCGTCCGCTCGAGCTGCGGGAAGAGCTCGAGCGTGTGGCGCGACGTGGTCTCGAGGAAGGAGAGGGTTCCCGTTCCCTTGTACGTCGTATAGGGCTCGATCTCGGAGCCGATGAGGAACTCGCCGCGATCCGTCTGGGACACGTACACGTGGAGCTGGGAGGACACGATGATCACGTCGAGGAACGGCTTCAGAGGCTCGGTCACGAACGCCTGCAGGATGTGCGTGGTGATCGGGAGCCGCACGCCCGCCAGCTCGGCGACGAGCGTCGACCAGCCGGCCGTGGCGCTCACGACGTGCCCACACTCGATGCGTCCGCGGCTCGTCTCGATCGCCGCGACACGCCCGTTCACGCGCTCGAGGCCGGTCACCTCCGTGTACGGGTGGATCTCCACCCCGAGCCGGTCCGCCGCGCGCGCGAACCCCCACACGACCGCGTCGTGACGGATGATCCCGCCCGGCGGGTGGTAGAGCGCTCCCATGACCGGCCAGGTCGGGCGATCGGAGAGATCGAGCTCCGGGCAGAGCTCGCGGATCCGATCGAGGCCGACGACCTTCGAGTCGATTCCGAGAATCTGATTGACCTCCGCGCGCTCCTGCATGACGACCATCGCGCGGTCCGAGTGCGCGAGCGTCAGGTGCCCGCGCTGAGAGAACATGAGGTTGAAGTCGAGCTTCGCCGAGAGCCCCTCGTACAGGCGGACGCTCTCGCTGTAGAAGTCCGCTCCCTCGGGTGTGCGGTAGTTCGCGCGGATGATCGTCGTGTTCCGGCCCGACGCGCCCGAGCCGATGTACGACTTCTCGAGCACGGCGACGTCGCGGATCCCGTGGTGCTTCGCGAGGTAGTACGCCGTCGCGAGCCCATGCGACCCGCCGCCGACGACCACGACCTCGTACCGCCGCTTGAGCTCGCTCCGCGGCCGCCACATACGCTTCGGAAAGAAGATCTCTTTCACGCGTTCTCTACGGGGTCGGGCCCCTGGCCCTGTCCCGACTGGTCAAGTGCGCCCACCGAGTCGCCGTTCGTCCCCGGATGAGGTGGCTCACCCCGTCCCGGCTGGACAGCTCCCTGGGTCTGACCCCTAGACACGAGCCCTTCGGCCGTGTCCAGGACGACTTGGACGACGTAGTGGCCGAGCTCCTGCGGGAAGTAGACGCGGAACCGCTCGCCCTCGTCGCGTACGAGAATCGCGCCGATGCGCGCGAAGCCGCCCGCGGCGGGAAGCGCGTTCAGATCGAGGTCCGTGAGCCGTCGGAGCAGTTGCTCGCCTTCAATCGCAAGCCCCGCGAGCGCTCCGCTGACGTCGTAGGCGCGAAGCCCTTGCGCACGGAGACGCTCCACCACCTCGGGGGGATCGCCCTCGACGAGCAGCAACCCACGCCGCGGCGTCAGCCTGACGAGCTCCTCCCCTTCTCCGGGCTCGACCAGATCCAGGTTGCCGCGTATCTCCACCTTCCCGTCCGCGGAGAGATCTTGGACGACGTCGAAGCCCGCCCCGGCTAGAGCGCGGGCGAGCGGCGACGCGAGCGTCTCGGGCAGACAGCGCGACGGCGACAGGAACTCGAGCGAGCTCACGAGCGCATCCGTTCCCCGGCCGGGTCGAAGAACGCGCCATGTGCGACCCGCGCGCCGCGCAGCCGGCGGTCGATGCGAATCTCGAAGCGCGTACCCACCTCCGTGCGTTCGGGGGGTAGCCAGGCGAGACCGATGACCGCTCCCACCTGCTCGCTGCGGCGAGCGCTCGTCACACGGCCGACGGGCATGCCCTCGATCACGACCTGGGCGCCTTCGGCCGGCACGACGTTCTCCTCCATCCTGAACCCGACCAGTCGCTCGCGCTCCTCCCGACCCTGCACGTGCTCGAGCGCCCACTTCCCGACGAAGTCTTCCTTGTCGAGCTTCGGCAGCCAGGGCATCCCGGCGGAGAGGAGGTTCGACTCGGAGTCCGTGTCCTGCCCGACGATGATGTGACCCTTCTCGAGCCGGAGCACGCGCTGCGGCTCCAGCCCGAACGGCCGCGCACCTTCCTCGAGCAGCCGATCCCAGAGATACTCGCCGGCGGGGCTCGGGAAGTGGAGCTCGTAGCCGAGCTCCCCGACGAACCCGATGCGCAGAGCAAGGCACGGAACACCCGCGACGACGATCTGCTTGGCGTCGAGGTACCGAAGCTCCTCGGCCGAGACGTCCGCCTCGGTCAGCCGCTGGAGCGTCTCGCGCGCGAGCGGCCCGGCAAGGTTCAGGGCAGCGAGCGCTCCCGTCACGTTGACGATCTCGGCGTCGTAGCCCCAGACGGCGTTCCACCACTCGAACCAGGCGGTCACCGAGTCCGAGCCGCTCGAGGTGGTGGTGACGTAGTAGAGGTCGTCCGCGAGGCGAGCAACGGTGCCGTCGTCCATGATCCGGCCGCCATCGCTCGTAAGGACGCCGTACCGGATCCGCCCGGGCTTCATGTCGGCAAAGCGATTCGGATACAAGCGCTCGAGGAGAGCCGCGGCTTCGGGCCCCTCGACGAGGAGCTTCCCGAGTGTCGAAACGTCGATGACGCCGAGGGACGCGTGCACAGCGCGCACCTCATCCTCGGGCTTGTCGCCGTACGAATGCGGTCGCTGCCACGGGCCGGCCCACATGGTCCGGCCGCCCAGCTCCTCGTGCCGGAAGTGGATGGAGGTGCGTCGTGTCGGCTCGAGATGCCTCCCGGCAAGGAGGCCGAGCTCGACGGGAGCCCATGGTGGACGCGCGGTCGTCGTACCGATCACGGACTCATACGCACGTCGCTCCTCCGCATAGAGACGGATGCTCGGGAGTTGGCAGAGCTTCCCCTGACACGGGCCCATCGTGACTGTCGTGTACCGCTTCGCAAGCTCGATGGAGTCGAAGCCCTCTGCGATTGCCCGCTTGACGTCCTTCGTCGTCACGTCCTCGCAGATGCACACGAAGCACTTGCCACGGCCGCCGTAGGCGGGCGCCGCAGCGAGTCTCTCGAGGCCCTCGCCCGTCACGCTCCCCACCGCCTCCACGCCCGCCGGGAGCTCGGTCGGAATGAAGACGCCGAGATTCGTGTCGTACTCGACGCGCGCCCCCGCTTCTGCGAGCAGCGCGTACGCCGGTTGGCGGCCGCCCGACACGACGAGCAGGTCGCAGTCGACGCTCTCGCCGTCCAGGACAACCTTTCGGATCTGGCCCTTGCGTCCCTGCGCCTCGAGCTCGCGGACGCTCGACT
>JACCWU010000269.1 GCA_013697465.1 Actinomycetota bacterium
CCGATGGACTGGACAAGAGCTCGGCTCGACGACCCGCAGGAAAGCGTCAGGCGGATCAGCGACCAGACGGCGCTGGCACCGCTCCTACCCGACGATCGTCTCGATGAGCGCGCTCAGCTGCTCGTCGACGCCCTCATCGCATCGAATCGGGAGCGCCAAGAACGCGAGGACCAGAAGACGATCGACGTGCCGCTCAGCGACGCGAAGCTCGCCGAGTTCGAGACGGCACTCCAGCAAACGTTCGAGGATGAGCGCTGGCTCCACCGAGCGCTCCAGGCTGCCGGCGCCCTCGAAGTCGTCAATGACGAGCCGCCCGAGGAGGTGCAAGGCTCGCAGATCAACGCCTGGCTCCCGAAGTCATTTTTCATCGAAGAGCCGCGAGTCTTCGGGAGCGATACGGCAGCGCATCGGTACGGCGGCGCTTTGGCGGGGCACGAGCGCGACTTCTTCGTCGATCAACTGCGCCAAGCGCCACTGGTCCAGGCGAACGCCGACGATCCGCTTGCCACTCAGCTGCGTGCTCTGCTCGCAGCGCTCATCGCCGACGGTTTTCAGCCGGACCTCCTGCTGACGCCATTCAACTGGACGGTGATGCAATCTCTTCAAGTCGAGCTCTACCGAGGAGCCGGCGGTGAAATCGAGCCGCCGGAGTGGGCCGCTACGGATGGCGGGCGCGGCGTCGCGTTCGGTGCGTTCGACGGCATTCCAGCTTGCCGAATCCATCGTGGCCTTGATGATCGGATCGTCGTCGTCGATCTATCTAGGTTCGCGATTTGGCGCGATTGGATCCCTGGCGGCGAGGCGATCTCGTTTCAGTTCGACTACCTCAACGAGGTCGAGGCCGAGCAGCTCGCGCACGATACGCCGCGGCGCGCACCAAGGCAATACGGAAGCACGTTCGCCTCCTAGCCCAAGTTCGGTACGAGCTGGAGGTCCGCGATCGGGAAGCTGCGAGAGCGCTTGATGTCCCCGAGGGTCTTCGGCGATAGAGACCATCCCCGCAAGTTCCGCTCACGGGAGCGCTCCCTAGACACTCGGGCTGTCCGCCTCCTACACACCTGGATAGCACGCGACACGCAGATGCACCGTTCGGTGCTCGTCAAGAGAACCCTGACAGGGCACCGAGGGCTTCGCCTAGACAGCCCTTACCGCGACTGCCGTGCGTAGATCGTCGAGCTGCTGCGCGTACTCGCCACCCACCTCTCGGTAGAGGGCGATCAGCAGGTCGTAGGTTCCGTCGTCGTCGCCGACGACGTTCCAGAAGGCGGCCCCGATCTTCACCTCGTTGGCGAAGTCGAAGAAGCGCAGCGGGTATGGATGCGCGTACGCGTCGACACGGCCGTAGGGGTCGTAAGGAACGCCCCACCAGGCAAACGCGCGTGCACTCCGCCGGATGCCGAGCGCTGTCAGCTGCCGCTGCTTCATCTCGATGCACTGACCGCGGTTCGGCTTGGCGCTCTTCATCTCGAAGTAGTGGTCTTCGCCGCTGTGCGTCTTGAGCCAAAGATCGATGCGCGTGGCAGCGGGTACCTCGTCGCCGAACGCATGCAGAAGCTGCTCCCGCTCGTATGGGTGGTCAGGTGCCGCCTCGCCGCGCGAGAGCTGATTGATCCGCTGCGTGATGAACTCGCGCGCGAGGACGGGCAGTTGCCCCGTCAGGTCGAATGCCCGCCGCGCCTCGGCATGCGCGTGCTCGCCGATGACGAGCGCGATTCGTTCGTGGAGGTTCCCAAGCGCGGTCGAGAAGCCACGCTCACCGAGACCGCGGATTCCAGGAACGAGAGCGTCGTGGAACGGAGCAAGGACGCCACTGGGAGAAAAGCCCTCTTCTTCGATACGGCGGAGCTCTTCGTATTGCTTCGTGATCCATGAATCCATGAACTCTCGGAGGAGGACCTTGATGCGCTCCTCTGTGACCGGGTCGATCACGATGACGCTTCGATCGGGCTCGCCCTACAGCTATGCGGCGCGGCAGAGCAAGACGTCCTCGAAGAACTCGCCCGCTCGCCGTCCTGTGCGCCGGTTGACGTGTCGGGTGATCCGCCCGTCGAGAACGAGGCCAGCGTTCTCGAGAATTGCCGGGTAGAGATTCTGCGAGTCGTTCACGACGATCAGCACCCAGGCGTCGCGTGGGAGTTGCGAAGCGGTGTTGTCGAATACCTCGCTCATGGCCTCGACGTAACCGTTGAGCGCGGGTCGGCTCCGTCCCGACGACGCTGCGCCGATCTCCTCGTTGCGTCGATCGGTCAGGCCGAGCAGCTCGTAGGCATAGCGATGCTGTTCGTGGTAGTCGATCAGGCCGGGGTACGGAGGGGAGGTGATGACTCCCGTCGCCGCAGCTGGTAGCCGCACGGTTCGAGCATCGGCGTGCAGGACGGTCACGTCCCGATCACGACGTAGCGCCGCGAACTGCCGAAGTCGCCGCACGGTGTCGGTCGTATAGCGGGCAAGGAATTTCCACGCCTCCTCGACGGGGCGGCACTCACGCTTGTGCTTCAAGCAGTGGTACGGCCCTGTCGTCGGTGAGCGCGGGAAATCGAGATCGAAGTGCTTCGTGAGGCGAGCAGAGCGGGCCGCCCGCGAGAGAATGACCCTAGCGACGTCGTCGTAGGGTGGAGCCAGCTGCTCGGCCGCGGCGCGATACGCAAGGAGCTCTGCGAGGGCTCGAGGCGCGTACCAGCGCGTGAGCCACGGGGTCGCTCCGGTTGGCTCACCGTCGACGTGGCGCCGCGCATCTTCCAACGTCCCCCGCAGGACGAGCTCGAGCTCGCCCAGCGGGTACCGGGCGGTCTTGACCCGTGAGAGAAGGCAGTTGAAGGCGGAGATGTCGCAGCCGATCGCGTCCGACCCGAACACGTT
>JACCWU010000288.1 GCA_013697465.1 Actinomycetota bacterium
GAATCCTCGTGGTTGCTTGCTGGTAGCAGCTGTACTTGTCCTCCCGGGCCACCCAGTTGCAGGGGTAGAGAGGATCGTCGTTCCGCACCCATGGCGACTGACCTCCGTACGAGGTCAGGATGTTCTCCATGAAGACGCCGCCCTTGCACGAGGTCCGGTCCCATCTCGACGCGAGGCGTTTGCAGACCTCGAGCGAGAGCGGGAGCTGGTAGCCGGTCGTGATCATCAGCCCATGCCCGAGCCCGTGGAGGCACTGATACGCGAGCCACGTGGATTTGCGTACCTGGCGGTCGGCACACAGGTCACGTGACTTCGCACCGAGTGCGGCCGGGTCATACGAAGCGACGTCGACGAACGCCCGCTCCAGAACCCCGTGGTAGTAGCCGGACCAACAGGTCGACGATCCCTGTGCAAACGTCCGGGCGACGTTCTTCTTGTTGCGCGCGAGGGTAGCTCCTCCGATCGCGTGCACGATCCTGTGACAGTTCGGATCGGCGCCTCCTGCGTACAGCCTTTCGACGAGGGTGAAGGCCGCTTTCGGGCCCTCGTAGTACGCGATGTTGCCGTAGGCCTGCTCGACGCAGGTCTGCTCAGAGCACTGCTCCAGCTTCGTGTCGTCGGGCTTGAAGTTTCCCGCGACGGGATGCAACGGCAGCGTTGCCGACGTCCCGTTCGTGCCGCGGTCGGTATGAGTGATCGTGGCCACTTCGGCGTCGTCCCGGCCGAGGATGACGAGCAGCAGGGCGAGCTCGACGACGGCGCCGAGTGCGAGAATCGCGAACAAGGCGCGTCGACCGCTCAACGAGTCCTCCCCACCGTCTGACGATAGCCCAGCTTCGCTCGACGGTCGAGGGGGCGGGAGGATGCGCCCGATCTTGGCTGTCGAGCTCCTCCCTTGCGCGTCGAATCCGGCGCCTACTTGAGCAGGAGCCCGTCGATGCGGCGGCCGGCGATTGCCATCCCGATAAGCCCCATCAGCCCGAGGTAGGCGACGTTCAAGAGCTGGATCGCTCCGACCGTTCCCGTCGTGAGCGAGCGGATCAGCTCGATCCCGTGGTAGAGGGGCAGCACCTTCACGATCCACTCGATCGCGTCCGGGTAGACGGAGATGGGATAGAAGGTCGCCGAGAACATGAACATCGGGAGCATGACGAGCTGGATGAGGTCGAAGTCCTTCCAGTTCCGCATCCAGGTGACCGCCGCGATTCCCGCCCCGGCGAAGCCGAATCCGATCGCGAAGCAGGCTGGAAGCACGAGGATCGCCCACCACGACTCGACATATCCGAGGACGACGATGACGATCAGAAACGCGGCCGAGTACAGCAGCGAGCGGACGACCGCCCACAAGGTCTCCCCCACGGCGACGTCCTTCGGGCTCACGGGCGTCGAGAGCATCGCGTCGTAGACCTTCCCGTAGCGAAGCTTCCAGAACACGTTGGTCGCGTCGTAGAAGGCGCCATTCATCGCCGAGGCGGCAAGGAGCGCAGGCGCGACGAAGGCCGCGTACTCGACCGCTTCGCCGTTCAGCGTGACCTCGTCCACGAGCCCGCTCAGTGGCAGGACGAAGAAGAAGAGATAGAAGAGCGGCTCGAAGAATCCGGAAAAGAGGATCAGCCAGATCCGGCGGTACACCATGATGTTCCGCTCGATGATCAGGAGCCCGCCGATGCGGGGACGCGGGCGCGTTCCAAAGCGCGTGCGGGCGACCAGCTCCGTCATACGACGAGTTTCCGGCGGTAGCTGATGCGTGCGAGCGTCAGACCGGCGACGATCCAGGCGAGGAGAGCAGCCAGGTGCGCGAGTGCCGACGAGGCGACCACCTCTCCGAGCGTGAGCTGCCGACAGAGGTCGACGCCATGCCATAGCGGCGTCACGTACGCGACCGCCTGCAAGACGGCGGGAAGCTCCTCGACCGGGAAGAAGGTGCCCGAGAAGAGGAACATGGGCAGGATCACGAAGCGGAACATCGCGACGAAGGACGCATCCGACTCGGTATGAGCTCCCCAGGCCGCGATCGGCGCCGCGTGCGCCAGGCCGACGAGACCGGCGGCCGGAATCGCGAGGATTCCGAGCGGGGAGAGCATCGCGCCGAAGGCGGTGATCACGACGGCATAGACGGTCGCCGTCGCGAGGATGCGAAGCGCGATGAATGCCTGGTGCCCGGCAACGATGTCGTTGACGCGAAGTGGACTAGCGAGCATCGCGTGGTACTGCCGATCCCACTTGATCGCGGAGAGCACGGGCCAGCTCGACTCGGTGGACGCGACCTGCATCGCCGTCGCCGCGAGCAACCCGGGCGCGACGAGGTCGAGGTAGTCGTAGCTCCTGCCCGCGAACGTGAGATCCGGGCCGACGAACTGGCCGAGCCCCCAGCCGAGGGCAAGCAGGTAGACGATCGGCGTGACGACGCTCGAGATGACGGTGCCGCGCCAGACTCGCCGGTACTGGGCGAAGTAGAACTCGAGCGGGCGGCGGGCGAGCGCGAGCGTGCTCACGGGCCGCCTTCCGGCCTGTGAGCGTGGAGGGGTGTGGGGAACCGGAAGGT
>JACCWU010000304.1 GCA_013697465.1 Actinomycetota bacterium
GTTGTCGTGTTCCACCCCGGCTTCCTGCTGGAGCGAAGCCGGGAGGCGGCGCTCGACGCGGTCGTGGAGCAGCTCGGCACGCTTCGCGAGCGCCTCGAGGGCAAGGGACGCGGGGTGCCCTTCGGCGTCGAGGTCATGGGACGGGTCAGAGATCTCGGGTCGCTCGACGACGTTCTCGAGATCTCCAGGCGCACGAACTGGGTGCGACCGGTGCTCGACTTCGCTCACATGCACGCGACGAGCGACGGGGGGTTCGTCGGCGTCGAGCCCTTTGCGCTCGCACTCGAGGCCGTGGACGCGGTGCTCGAGGCGGGCAGCCCGTTTCACATCCACTTCTCCGACATCGCCTTCGCCAACCGGAACGAGACCAAGCATCTTCCATATGGCGAAGGGACACTCCGAGCCGATCCGCTCAGAGAAGCGCTCTACCTGCTCGACCGGCCGGCGACCGTGATCTCCGAATCGCCCGACGAGCGCTCGAGTCAGGCGATCCGGGCCGTGCTCGCCGCCGGCGCGAGCTCCGTCGAGCGCAGCTCGTAAGCCGCCGCCTCTTCGGCGCGCCCGCGGTCCTTGAGAAACCTCGTGAATCGCTCGAGCGGCTCGATCTCGAGCACTTTGAAGTCGCTTTCCCGCGCGAGCGCGAGCGCAGACCGGAAGTGCTGCTCCGCCTCGTCGTCGCGACCCTGTGCGGCAAGCACCGCGCCCATAGCGGTGGTGGCGGTGACGATGCAGCTCGGATCGTCCGCACCGGCACCTGCTCGCGCTTCGCGGGCCAACCGCTCCGCCTCGTCGACCTTGCCGAGATCGGCGAGGGTCGCGGCCAGATCCGCCTGGTAGTCGGGAAGGACCCCGCGGTCGCCACGCGCCGTCGTTATGCGAACGGCCTCTCGAAGCAGCTTCTCGGCTCTCTTGTGATCGCCCCTGAGTCGAGCGAGCCAACCGAGCTTCGTCAGCGCTGCCGCGGCTGCGGGCTCCACGCCGAGCTCGACGGACGTCGCGCGAACCTCCTCGAAGAGGGTCTCCGCAGCGTCGAGCTCTCCCTTCAGCGTTAGGAACAAGCCGTAGGCGAGTGTCGCGCTAACCCTCGCGCGCACACTGCCGCTCTCTCCCGCCAGCTCGAGCGCGCGAGTGAGGAGGAGCTCGGCCTCGTCGAGCTCGAGCCGGGCAATGTGCGTCTGCGCCAGCGACTGCGCGGCGATCGTCTGCAGGTCCTTGCGATCTGCGTCGAGCGCGATCACGTATGCGCGCTCCATGTAGCGGACGACGTCCTGCATCTCGGCCTGCCACGCAGCCGCGGTCGCACGCACCGTCAGCGCGTCGAAGTGGGCGACTGGATCGTCCTCCCCGGCGAGAAGCTCGAGCGCCTCGTCCACGACGACCTTTGCCTGCCCGGGGTCGCCGTCGCGCTTCATCAGCGATTCGGCGAGCGCGGTGAGCGCCAACGCCTCCAGAACGCGCTCGTCCTGCTCGCGAGCCTGATCGCGAACCTTCGTCATCTCGACTTCGACGGCAGCCCAATCCTGCAGCCGCCACGCCGCTCGGGCGGCGATGTAGCGCGCGGAGAGCGTCGGTCGGAGCTCGATTGCCCGGAGACCGAGCTTCCGTGCGGTCGCGTACGCCTCACGCGCGAGCGCGCGCTTCGCAGCCTTGACGAGCGCCGCGCCGGTTTCCTCCGCCAGCTCCTCGGGTGCTGCTCCCTCGAGCTCGGTCAATAGCTCGACGGACTGGTCGAGGTGGTACGCGCGGATCTCGACGAGCTCTTCCCCCGCGCGCTCGCCGAGCCACTCGGCGAACCGAGCATGGTGGTGCGCACGCGCGAGCTTGGCGAGCCCCGTGTACGCGACCTCCCGGATGAGCAGATGCTTGAAGCGGTAGGCGGTCTCGCCGGAGATGGACGAACGCGGCTCGCGGAGCACGAACTCACGGAGGAGAAGGTCGTCGAGGAGCTCGTCGATGTCGTCCAGGTCTGGCGCAAGGTGCGCGATCGCTCCCCCCCAGAACACCCTCCCGGCGACCGAAGCGCGCTGGAGAAGCGTCTTTGCCGCAGGAGACAGATGGTCGATCCGGGCGGCGATGAGCGCTTGCAAGGTGTCGGGCACTCGGGTGGGGCCGCCGTTCCCGGCGCCGCTCTCCACGAGCATGCGAATCATCTCCTCGACGAAGAGCGGATTGCCCTCGGCCCGCTCGAGCACGTCCTTCGGCAGAGCCGACGGCATCTCGCCAGAGGCACCGGCGAGCTGGCTGAGCAACTTCTCGACCAGGAGCTCGCTCTCCTCCTCGGAGAGCGGCTCGAGCTCTATCGCGGTCGAGCGCACCCGTCCACCGCCCCACCCCGGTCGATTGTCGAGGAGCTCCGGCCGCGCGAGGCAGAGGATCAGGAGCGGCGCCCGAACCGAGTCGGCGATGTGCTCGATGAGGTCGAGCAGCGGCTCTTCGGCCCAATGGATGTCCTCGAAGAGGAGCACGAGTGGCTGCACGTCGGCGAGCGTCTCCATGATCTCGCGTGCCGCCCAGGAAATCTCCTGTGAGCTGCGCTCGCCCTCGAGCGCCTCCAGCATGCCCGCGGCGAGACCGAGCACGTCCGCGACGGTCTCCTCCTCGCAGCACGCGCGGAGCTTCGCGAACGCCTCTTCGAGCGGGTCGTCGTCCGAGATCCCGGCGGCCGCCTTGATCATCTCGGCGAGCGGCCAGTACGTCACACCTTCCCCGTACGGTAGGCAGCGCCCTGTGAGGACGCTGACTCGCTCGACGCCGTCCACGAACTCGCGCGCGAGCCGGCTCTTGCCCACCCCTGGCTCGCCGTAGATCGTGAACAGATGCGCTCGACCGTCTCGGGCAGTACGTGCGAAGGAGTTCTCGAGAAGCTCGAGCTCGGTATCGCGACCTACGAGTGGAGCCCGCGGGCCGAACGACCGTCCGCGTCCGTCGAGAGCGTCCAGGACCCGCCAGGCACGGGAGGGGGCACCGAGACCGCGTAGCTCGAGCGGTCCCGCGTCTTCGAGTACCAGGCTTGCGGCGGCAAGCCGGTGCGCCGTCGGGCCGATGAGGATCTCGCCCGGCGCGGCGGACTGCTGGAGCCGCGCCGCCGTGTTCACCGCCTCACCCGTGACGAATGACGAATCGGCCGCTTCGTCGACGACGAGCTCGCCGGCTTCGATGCCGATTCGTGCCTCGAGGCCCAGCTCCTCGACTGCTTGGAGCATCGCGATCGCTGCCCTCGCCGCCCTTTCCGCATCGTCCTCGTGCGCCTGCGGAATCCCGAAAGCAGCGAGGACCGCGTCCCCGGCGAACTTCTCCACGATGCCCCCGTGCAGCGTGACGCAGTGCGACACCTTGTCGAAGAACTGGGTGACACGCCGCCGCACCACCTCCGGATCGGTGCGCGTGACGAGACTCGTCGAGTTCACGATGTCGACGAAAAGGACGGTTGCGAGCTTTCGCTCCATGCGCAAAGTGTAGAAACGACGCACGAGGCCGCGGGAGTCCCGTTTGTGCGCAAGACCGAATTCCGTTCACGCGGATTTCGGTCGCCCGGAAGATCCCTGAAGACGGCCGCTTTCGCGGCCTTGGCGTTCCTGCTCTCGCAGCGAACCCGGCAGCCCCGCTACTAGCATCGTGCCGTGCTCGACCCCCGCGTGTTCAAGGCGTACGACGTTCGCGGGCTCTACGGTGCAGAGCTGGACGAGGACGGCGCCTACAGGATCGGACGCGCGTACGTCGAGCACTTCGAGCCACGTTCGATTGCGGTCGGACGCGACATGCGGCTTTCCTCACCGACGATGGCCACCGCGGTCGGCGAGGGCGCAGCGGACGCCGGCGCCGATGTCGTGGACATCGGGCTCGTCGGCACGGAGATGGTCTATTTCGCCGTCGACTCCCTCGAGCTCGACGGCGGGATCTGCGTCACCGCCTCGCACAATCCGAAGGACTACACGGGGATGAAGATCGTGCGGCGAGGCGCGCTTCCGGTCGGCGGGGACTCCGGCCTTACGGACATCCGCGACCGGGCGTTGTCCCTGCAGAACGCCGAGAAGGGTCAGACCCCAGGACATGGCTCCAGGGAACGGGTGAGCAGGGGGCGCGTGACGGAGGCCGACGTCTGGCCGGGCTTCGTGGACAAGGTGCTCTCGTTCATCGATCCCGCCTCGATCAAGCCGCTACGCGTCGTGATCGACGCAGCGAACGGCATGGCGGGAGCGATGCTGCCACCGGTGCTCGAGCGGATCCCCCAGCTCGACGTCGTGCGCTGCCATTTCGAGCCCGACGGGACCTTCCCCAACCACGAGCCGAACCCCCTGCTCCCGGAGAACCGCGAATTCATCGTCCGCACGACCCGGGAAGAGCGCGCCGATCTGGGAGTCGCGTACGACGGCGACGCCGACCGCTGCTTCTTCGTCGACGACACGGGGGAGTTCGTCCCCGGGGACTTCGTGACTGCTCTTCTGGCGAAAGCCGTGCTCCGGAAAGAGCCCGGCGCGAAGGTGATCTACGACGTTCGCGCGAGCTGGGCGGTGGCACGGACGATCGAGGAGGCCGGGGGCGTGCCCCTCATGAATCGAGTCGGACACGCCTTCATCAAGCACCGCATGCGGAAGGAAGGCGCTGCGTTCGCGGGCGAGGTCTCCGCGCACTACTACTTCCGCGACTTCTCCCAGGCGGACTCGGGCGTCGTTCCTTTCCTGCTCATGCTCGAGCTGCTCTCGGGGGAGGAGAAGCTGTCGGAGCTGCTGGCGCCGTATCGCGAGCGCTACTTCCTCACCGGCGAGATCAACACGCCGGTCGCGGACGTGCCGTTGAAGTTGCAAGAGCTCAAGGAGCGCTACGCGGCGAAGGGAGGGCGCATCTCGCACCTCGACGGGCTTTCCGTCGAGTTCGACGACTGGCGCTTCAATGTTCGGCCGTCGAACACCGAGCCGCTCCTGCGCCTGAACCTCGAAGCGTTGTCGCACGAAACGATGCAAGAACGGCGCGACGAGGTGCTCGAGCTCATTCGGGCGTAGCGCGACCGCAGCGGCGATCACTCGTCCAAGCGAGTGACGCCACGCGCCTACACGAGTACCGTGAGACGACGCACGTCGTTCGAGCCCTCTTCGCCCACGAGCAGGTGGCGTAGGCGGCACGGGCGCAGGGCTCGGG
>JACCWU010000307.1 GCA_013697465.1 Actinomycetota bacterium
AGCGGAACGGCTCGGGCGGGAAGGCTCCCACCTTGCTTCGGGGAAACAGTCCGCTGGGCCGCTCGGGCAGGCGGGTTGCCGCCCACTCGTCGTCGCGGCGAAGAACGCGCGAGGCGACGATGCGCGCGGTCAGGTGCGCCGGGCCGACGCCGTTCCCCGAGAAGCCGTAGACGTAGTGGAGGTCGTCCCTGCCCTCCAGGCGGCCGATGTACGGCAACGCGGTCGGCGTGCGGTCGATCGGTCCCGTCCAGCTGTGGGTGATCCTCGTGTCTCCGAGCTGCGGGTAGATCCGCCGGAGATCGGCCGCGACCGCCTTTGCACGCGGCGAGCTGCCGTCGAACCTCGTACCCACTCGCCCGCCGAACGCGAGTCCGCCTCCCCCCTTGCCCCAGGCGATACGCCCGTCGTCGGTCCGCCGGTAGTAGTTGACGAGCAGCCGCGCGTCCGAAACGCAGAGCCCGCTCGCCAGGCCCAGCTCCATCAGACGCTCGGGGATCGGCTCCGTCGCGACCATGTCGCTCGCGATCACGACGAGCGAGCGGCGGAGCTCCCGGAACTGCGCGATCCAGGCGTTCATCGCGAGAATGACCGTGTCGGCCACGACGGCGCCGCTCGGGGTCCGAACCCTTGGCGGACGCGAGCGCTCGAGCGCCGTCATCGGCGAGCCCTCGAAGATGCGCACACCGTGCTCGAGGGCGACGCGGCGCAGACCGCGCGCCAGGAGCGCAGGCTGCACCGAAGCGGCGGTCTCCTCGAAGACGCCGGCTAGCTGCACAGGAGATCCCGACAGCCGCTCCATCTCCTCGCGCCCCAGCGGGCGGAACGGGCTCTCGCCGAGAGACTCCGCCGCCGAGACCGTCTCCTCCCAGGCGCCCACCTGCGCCGGCGAGGTCGCGCTCCAGAGCCAGCCGTCGGCGCGGTAGCCGGCGTCGATCGCGTGCGCCTCGCAGAAGCGCCCGATCTCGCCGACCGAGTCGGCGGAGGCCGAAGCGAGGCGTCGTCCCTCCTCGGGGCCGAGCAGCTTGACGAGCGTCCCGATCTTTGCCCACCACGAGAGCACGAAGCCGCCGTTTCTGCCGCTGGCACCGCCGCCGCAGACGTCGGCTTCGACGATGGCGACTTCGAGCGACGGCTCGAGCTCGAGCAGCCGAAGCGCCGTCCACAGGCCTGCGTAGCCACCGCCGACGATGCAGACATCGGCGCGAACCTCTCCCTGGAGCGGCGGGCAGCTCTCCTCGTTCGAGAGCGCGAGCGCCTCCTCGAGCCAGAGGCTGCGTCGCTCGGGCGGGACCGGTGTCACAGCGCAGCAGCCACGTCGTGGCCGCTCCGGATTGCATCCTCCACCAGTCCCGGCGCCCGCGCGTCGCCAGCGGTGGTCGCGGCGAGTCCGCGGTCTCGCAAGACCGTCAGAAGCGAGTCCGCCGGCCGATGCCGCCCCGCATGGACGACGGACGCAGCACGAATCGCCTCGTGTGTTCCTTCCCGCTCGACGACGACTCGGTCGCTTTCGACCGACACCACGCGCACGCCGCGCACGAGGCGAACGCCGGCAGCCTGCAATCGGCGCCTCGTCGGCGCGTCGGCCAGCGTGTGGACGAGCGACCCCGCGGGCGCGACGCCGTCGCCGACGAGCGTGACCTCGCGACCGGCATTCGCGAGCGTCTCGGCGACCCCGGCTCCCTTGCGATGCCCTTCCTCGTCGAGAACGACGACCGGCCCGGAAGCTTCGGCGCCCCGCAGGACGTCGACCGCGGAGATCGCCCCGGGATAGCGCTGCCCCGGCTCCGATCCCGTCGCGACCACGACGAAGTCGGGCTCGAGTCGGAGTACCGCGTCCGCGTCGGCGTCGACTCCGAGCTCGACGTGGACGCCGAGCCGCTCGAGCCGGCGAGCGCGCCAGTCGATCAGGTAACGGTGGGCGCCCTGCCGCGGGAGCCCGGCCGTGAGCGCGACCTGGCCGCCAAGCGACGGCGCACGTTCGAGCAAGGTCACGCGGTGGCCCGCTTCGGCAGCCACCCGCGCGGCCTCCAGACCCGCGATGCCGCCGCCCACTACGACCACGTGACGTGCCGTGGCCGCGCGCGGGACCGCCCTCAGCTCGAAGCCGGCGTCGGGGTTCTGCACGCACGCGATAGGAAACTTGCGCAGGCGGCGCGCAACACAGAGGTTCAGGCCGACGCACTCCCGGATCTCGGCTTCCTCTCCCGCCTCGGCCTTGCGAACGAGGTCCGGATCCGCGATCTGCGCCCGTGTCATCCCCACCAGGTCGCAGCTGCCCTCGGCGAGCGCGCGCTCCCCTATCTCCGGCCGTGTGATCCGGCCCTCGGCCAACACCACGGCGGCCGGAACCGCCTGCTTGACCGAGCGCGCGAACGGGATCCCGAAGCCGGGCTCGTAGTCGAGCGTCGGCATGAGCAGATCGAGGTTGTCGTAGTCGCCGTTGCCGATGCCGAAGTAGTCGACGTCGCAGTGCTCGGCAAGGTGCGCGACCGCATCGACGTATCCGGGCATCGACGCCGTCACGGTGACACCGAGCAACGGCTCGTCCCCGAGCGCGGCGCGAAGCGCGTCCAGGATCTCGCGCGCGAGGCGTAGCCGGTTCTCGAGCGTGCCGCCGTACCCATCCGAGCGGCGATTTCGGGCCTCGGACATGAATCCGTCGACGAGCGTGTCGTAGGCGAACATGCACTCCACGCCGTCCACGCCTGCTGACCGAGCGGTGCGCGCCGCGCGGACGTGGCCGTCCACGAGCTCGTCGATGTCCTCGTCGTCGAGCTCGTGCATGAGACCCGGACCGCCGCCCGGAGGCGGTCCTCCCGAGACGCTCCAGAGATCCCGCATGGTCGCGACCGGGTCGGCGTTAGGACCGAGGTGGTAGAGCTGGGACACGAGGGCCGTGCCGTGGGCATGCACTGCTTCGACCGTCGCCCGTAGAGCCGGCCCGAAGCCCTCGTCCTCGAAGCGGTAGTTCTGCGGCGTCACGCCTCCCGACTGCAGCACCGGCAGCGGCTCCACGACGATCAGCCCGGCGCCTCCCGCCGCCCGCGCCTCGTAGTAGGCGCGTGCGCGTGCGCCGGGGATGCCGTCCTGCGAGAAGGAAGCGGTGTGCGCGGTGAACACGACGCGATTGCGGAGCTCGTGCCCGCGCAACGAGATCGGCGACAAGAGCCGCGGAAACCCGGCCACGACGCGAGTCTACGACCGTCGCGACGAGTGGACGCCTCCACGCGAGCTTTCGTAGAGTCGCCCGGTGAACACCGAGGTCTTCATCACCTGCGCCGTGACGGGAGCCGGCGCGACGACCGGCCGCTCGGAGCTGGTGCCGATTACCCCGCCGCAGATCGCTGACGCCGCGCTCGAGGCGGCTCGAGCCGGAGCGGCCATCGCACACATCCACGTTCGCGACCTCGAGACGGGCGGCCCCGCGCGCGACCCGGCTCTCTACCGCGAGGTGGTCGAGCGAATCCGCTCGGCCGACGTCGACGTCGTCCTCAACCTCACGGCCGGGATGGGGGGCGACCTCGTCCTCGGCGGCGTCGAGTCGCCGCTTCCGCCGAATCCGGTCGGAACAGACATGGCCGGAGCGACGGAGCGCCTCGAGCATGTCGCCGAGCTCCGGCCCGAGATCTGCACCCTCGACTGTGGGACCATGAACTTCGCCGAGGGCGACTACGTGATGACGAACACGCCGTCGATGCTGCGCGAGATGGCGCGACAGGTTCAGGCGCTCGGCGTCCGTCCGGAGATCGAGGTCTTCGACACGGGGCACCTCGTCTTCGCGAAGCAGCTCGTCGCCGAGGGTCTCGTCGACGATCCCCCGATGCTCCAGCTCTGCCTGGGCATCCCGTACGGGGCGCCGGACGATCCCGCCACGCTCCTCGCCATGGTCAACCAGCTCCCGCCCCGGTGCGTGTTCTCGGCGTTCGCGATCGGGAGGATGCAGCTCCCGTTCGTCGCCTTGGCGCCGCTCGTCGGCGGCAACGCGCGGGTGGGGCTCGAGGACAATCTCTGGCTCGAGCGCGGCGTGAAGGCGACGAACGGCGCGCTCGTCGAGCGGGCGGTCACGATCCTGGAGACCATGAACGTCCGCGTGCTCGGCCCGGCCGAGACGCGAGAGAAGCTCGCACTCACGGAGCGGGTGACGTGAGACCGAATGCGCAGCGGCCGCGAAGCGGTCGCCACTTTAGGGATCTTCGCGCGAGCGGGATCCGCGTATGCGGATTCCGGTCTTGCGCCAAGACTCAGGGATTTTCGCGCGGCCAGAATCCGCTCGAGTGGATTCTGGTCTTGCGCAAGTGATGCACGTCGCACTCGTCGGCGGCGGCGTCATCGGCGGCGGTTGGGCGGGGCGCCTGGTCGAGAACGGCGTCGACGTGACTATTCACGATCCGCATCCAGAGGCCGAGCGCCGCGTACGCGAGGTCTTGGACAACGCGGAGCGCGCCTGGGCGCGGCTGACGCTGGTTCCGCGCGCTCGCGGCGCTGTCTCCTTCGCGGACTCGCTCGAGGAGGCGGTGGCCGACGCCGCCGTGATCCAGGAGAGCGCGCCCGAGGACGAGGCGCTCAAGCGACGGCTGCTCGCGGAGATCGACCGACACGCGCCGCCCGAGGCGCTCGTCTGCTCCTCGACATCGGGGCTACTGCCGTCGCGTCTCCAGCTCGACATGACGCACCCGGAGCGCTTTCTCGTCGGGCACCCGTTCAACCCGGTGTACCTGCTGCCCCTCGTCGAGGTCGTCGCGGGCGAGCTCACCTCCGAGAACGCTGTCGCGCGCGCGCTCGACTTCTACGTCTCGCTCGGCATGAAGCCGCTGCGCATCCGCAAGGAGGTCGACGGGTTCGTGGCCGACCGCCTGCTCGAGGCGCTCTGGCGCGAGGCGCTCTGGCTCGTCCACGACGACGTCGCGACGGTGGAGGAGGTGGACGACGCGGTCCGGTACGGGCCCGGCCTGCGCTGGGCCCAGATGGGCACGTTCCTGACGTACCGCATCGCGGGCGGCGAAGGCGGCATGCGCCACTTCCTAGCGCAGTTCGGCCCCGCCCTCGGATGGCCGTGGACGAAGCTCACCGACGTTCCCGAGCTAACGGACGAGCTTGTCGAGAAGATCGCCGCCCAGTCGGACGCGCAGGCCGGCGGGCTCACCGTCCGCGAGCTCGAGCGACTGCGAGACGACAACCTCGTCGCGCTCCTGCAGGCGCTCCGAGCTCGAGACTATGCGGCGGAGAAAGTGCTGCGTGCGCACGAGGCTCGACTGCTAGAGGCCCCCGGAAACGGCTTCGCCGCACCCGACCCGACTCAGCCGCTGCTGCTGCACGAGACGCTCGTGGAGCCGGAATGGATCGACTGCAACGGCCACCTGACCGAGGCTCGGTACCTCCACGTCTTCGCAGAGGCGACTGACGCCTTCCTCCGCTACGTCGGAGTCGGTGCGGAGTACCTCGCGGGCAGCCACAGCGCGTACACCGTCGAGACGCACCTCCGGCATCTGCGGGAGGTCGCCGCCCTCGAGCCCCTCCAAGTATTGACACAAGTCCTCGGCGCCGACGAGAAGCGCCTGCATCTCTTCCACACCATGCGGCACGCCACCGCCGGAGAGACCCTCGCAACCGCCGAGCATCTCCTCCTGCATGTGAACACCGCCGAGGGCCGAGCACGGCCCTGGCTCGAGCCCGTGGCCGGGTCCGTCGCCACCGCCGCTGCTGCGCATCGCGCCCTACCTCTCCCCGAGAGCGCCGGTCGGGCAATCGTGCTGCGGCGCGGCCTAGAGACTCAGCAGCACGACACCGGCCACAACGACCAGGGCGCCAACTAGCCGGCTCGCTCCGACCCGCTCGTGGAGGAGCGGCGCCGCGAGCGCGGTCGCGATGACGACACTCGTCTCGCGCACCGCCGCCACGGACGCGGCGGGCGCGCGGGAGAGCGCGGCGAGCACGAGGATGTACGCGCCGAACGTCGCGAGTCCCGCCGCGACGGTTACCGGGGTCGCGGCGGCCCGGACCGCCTGCCACTTCCCGCGCCCAACCGTCAGCGCGAGAAAGCCGAGCGTCGCGGGGATCATCGAGAGCTCCTGATAGACGATCGGCGACGCGTGCTGGATCCCACGCTGATCGAGGAGCGTGTACGCGGCGATGCAAGCGGCAATGGAGAGCGCGAGCGCAAGGTCACCCGCGGCCGCGGGCCCCCGGACACCCCGAACGAGCAGCACTCCGGCGGCGACGAGCAGCACTCCCCCGACCTGCGCGGCGGATGCCGCTTCCGCGAGCAGGACGACCCCAGCGAGCAGAACGAGTACGGGTGCGGAGCCACGTGCGATCGGATAGACGAACGACAGCTCCGCGCGACCGTAAGCCGTCGCCAGCAGCACGAAGTATGTGAGCTGGAGGAGCGAGGTGGCCACGAGGAACGGCCAGACGTCGCGATCCGCCTCCCACGCCACCGCCGCCACCGGAGCGAAGGCCACGACCCCCGCGACGAGGGCAACGGCCGTCGCCGCCTGCACGTCGGGAGCGCGGGCGAGGACGAGGTTCCAGAAGGCGTGCAGGAAAGCCGCGCCGAGCGCGAGCGCGAGCGCCGAGATGGGCATCCGGCGGCCAATCCAATCAAGATGCGATCGATCGGGCACGATCCTGCGATGGCGACGAGCAGCGAGACGCGACGCGCGTGACCCCGCCGGCCCGCGCCGATGCCGTCGAAGACCTGTCTCGTCGGCGCTTCGAGGTTCTCGTCGTCGGTGGCGGAATCATCGGCTCGGCCGTGG
>JACCWU010000322.1 GCA_013697465.1 Actinomycetota bacterium
GAATCCGCGCTCGCGGATTCCGTTCCGCGCCTAGCATCTAGGCTCCTCCCCGATGGTCTCGTTCCACGAGGTGCTGGGCGTGGCGCTGCTCGTCGTGTGCTTCGGCGCCGCCGCTCTCGGGTTCGTCGCGTACCGGCGCGGCCGGGCGGGAGGTCTCGTGACCCAGGCGCTCGTGCTCGCGCAGACGGCGCTCATCGCCCAGGCCGCGATCGGCTTGCTCCTCCTCTCCGACGACCGGCGCGCACCGGATCGCCTGCACTACGCGTACGGCGCATTCGCGCTCGGCGCCGTGCTCGCCCCGTGGTTCTACGCGCCGGCCGTCGGGCCGAAGCGGCTCCTCTGGTTCGCGGGCATGACGTTTCTGGCGGGAGCGCTTGCTGTGCGGGCTTTTATGACCGGGGCATGAGGAAGCTCTGGGACCGCATCCCGCGGCTCGCGCGCGGGCTCGGGATCATCGCGCTCGCGGCGGCGATCGTCGTCGTCCTCTCGCTCGAGCCGGTGCTCGCGACAGTGGGCGGGCTCGTCCAGATTGCGTTCTTCCTCGCGATCGCCCTGTTCTTGTTCCTCCTGTGGCGGGAGCGGCGCGGAGATCTGGAGGCGTGGTCGGAGCGTAACCGCCGTCTCTTCTACGCCGCGATCGTCCTCGCGGTCGTCGACATCGGGATGCTCGTCGGTCTTGGCCCGTCCGGCCCGGACGCGTTCGTCTTCTTCGCCGTCCTCGGTGCCTGCGCGTGGGTGCTCGTGCGCACGTGGCGCCTCGAGCACCGCTACTGAGCTCCGGAGTAACTTCGCGCAACCGTCGCGGTTCGAACGCAATGTGACCTGGGCGCTTCTCGCTCCCGCGGCGGCGGCGTTCTTGGTCGCCCGCTTCTACGCGTATGACCCGTACTACGCGCCGACCGTGCGACGCGCATCGGAGGGATGACGTTGATCCGACCGCGGGCAGGGCAGATCCTGACGTGCGCTGTCTTGGTCTTGTGCGCGCTCACCGCGCTGACCGTGCGGGTCGGACACTGAGGTGGCTAGGGCAGTTGGAAGATCGGGCCGTCGCGGCGCGTGGGTGGCGCCGGGTTCACGGGGTGGACGAGCTTCAGCCGGTACTGGTAGACGCCGGGCCCGAGGCGGCGTGAGGCGAACTCGACCTCGACCTGCTCGCCGACCTCTGCCCTCCCGCGGCGCACCATCTTCGTCGCGCCGCCGACCTTCACCACGCGCACCTCGTACACGCAGTCGAGGCTGCAATCGAAGCTCGTCCGGAAGATCCCCCGGCGTGCGGCTGCGCGCGAGCCGAAGCGGAGGTCGACGGCTCGGACGACGAGCTGGACGCCTGGACAGCGCGTGATCGACCCACCGGTCGTGCGGTCGAGCGCCTCCGTCACGCGGGGGAGGCTTGCCTTCGGAGTGCCGTCGACGTAGCGCACGCCCGACTGCCAGCCGGGACGCTCGCGCTCGTCCTGCGCGTGGAACACGAGCACCGTCGCGACGTTCGGCTGGCAGAACGCCATCGCGAGCGCCTGCTCGTAGTACGCGGCCTGGGTCTCCTCGTTCACCGGCCTCGTCGTCGCGGGCTCCGTACCTGCGTACAGGCTCGCCTTCGACGCCGGGATCTGCGACTCGACGCCGTACTCGCCGTACACGATTGGCAGCGTCGATCCCGGCTGCGCAGTGCCGTCGAAGGCTTCGCCGAGCAGCGCCACGAGCTTCCCGTAGTCGGCGACGCCGATCGTCGTGCCGAGCGGGTGCGCCACGGTCGGCGGCTGGCTCGAGTTGTCGCCGTACGGGTGGATCGAGAGCGCGTCCATGATCGGCCGGACGCGGCCGCTCGCGCGATACGCAATCCCGAGGTCGCGGATGAACTGCGTCGGAGAGTGGGTCGGGCGCGATCCCTGGGGATTGTCGGCCCCGCGCGGGGAGAGCGCGCCGCCGACCACCCTAACCGCGGGCGAGACGGCCTTGAGGGCGTCATACGTCCGTGTCAGCAGCGTGAGATACGCGGGTGACGCCGCGTTCGAGCCGTCGAGCCCGAACTGCGGAAGCCAGAAACGGTTGAGGTTCGGCTCGTTCGCGACGATGACGTGGCGGATCGTCGGCACCGCGCGGACGATGGCCGCGGCGTACGCCGCGAACTGCCCCCGCGCCTCCTCGGTGAGCGGTGTCGTCC
>JACCWU010000003.1 GCA_013697465.1 Actinomycetota bacterium
CATCGCCGGCCCGGAGAAGAAGGCGCGCCTGCTCTCCGAGAAGGAGCGGAAGATCACCGCCTACCACGAGATGGGGCACGCGCTCGTGGGCCACTACCTCGAGAACACGAACCCGGTGCACAAGATCACGATCGTCTCTCGCGGCCAGGCGCTCGGGCTCACGATCTCGCTCCCGACCGAAGACCGCTACCTGACGACTCGCTCGGCGCTCATGGACGAGCTCGCGATGACGCTCGGCGGCCGCGCCGCGGAGGAGCTCGTCTTCCACGAGGTGACGACCGGCGCCGCGAACGACCTGGAGAAGGTGACCGCGACCTCCAAGCAGATGATCATGCGCTTCGGGATGAGCGAGAAGCTCGGCCCCCGCGTTCTCGGGCGGAGCCACGAGATGCCCTTCCTGGGCCGCGACATGGGCTCCGAGCCCGACTATTCCGAAGAGCTGGCGAAGGAGATCGACGACGAGATCCGGCGCGTGATCGAGGAGGCGCATGCGTCGGCGACCACCGTTCTCCGCGCGCACATGGACGAGCTCCACCGCCTCTCCGCGATCCTGATCGAGCGCGAGACGATCGACAAGGACCAGTACGAGCGCCTGCTCGCCGGCGAGTCCGAGGAGTCGGTCTTCCCGGCGGAGGAGCCCGCGCTGCCGGAGCCCGAGCCGGAGCCCGAGCGGCCCAAGCTCAAGCCCCAGCCGCGGCCCATTCCCGGCACGGCCATGCAGCCGCCGCCGCCCGAAGGCGCGGCCGGCTAGTCAGCCCGACTGTCTGCGGGCGTAGAGGACGACGAGCAGGAGCGCGGCCGCTGCGGCTCCCGCTCCGACGAGATCCACCGCGAGCCCGCCTGCCCGCGCTAGATCGGCCGCCGCGAGCAGAACAGTGCCCACGACCAGGCCCGCGAGCGTGAGGCCGGCGACGAACGCAAGCCGGCGGAGTCCCTCTCCCGGCTCCGAGCGCACGTGCTCACGCTCCTCGAGCGACCAGTAGCCGAGCTCCGCAGCCAGGAGAAGCCCCGCCGCGAAGAGAGGCGCCTTCACGTCGAATCCCTCGTCGACGTAGAGGTGCAGCGCGTAGGCGGCGCCCACGAGGAGAAGCGACGCGGGCAGGAGCACGCTCCAGCCCAGAACGAGCGCGGCGACGAGGGCTACGAGCGCGAGCATGACGAGCCGAGCCCCGACCTGACCCGCTCCCTCACCCGCTTCCACGAGCGTGAGCGCGGACAGCCCGGCCACGCACGCGATCGAGCCCGTTCCCGCGGCTACACGCGTGCGAGCCGGGCGCGGCGCCGGTATGTCCTCACCCCCTCGAGGGCCGTCTGGAGGTCGACGGCGTCGTCCCAGCGGGCCACGGCGATGCCGAGCTGCGCGAGCCTCGCAGCCAGGACCTCACGCTCGAGGAGCCAGAGGCGGTACGCGAGCCGCTCGAGCTCCGTGGTGCCCGGATCGACGAACCGCACCGGATCCACCTCCACGACGGCGAGGTCGAAGCCGCGAGCGCGCAGGTCCGCGAGCGTCGTCACGAATCGAGGGTCGACGAGTGGGGTCACGCCGAGGACGAGCGCCTTCGGCGGAAGGATGCGTGCGGGGATGATGCTCACGTCTCGCCAGGTGTAGGTCGGCTCGACGCCGGTCTCGAGGAGCGTCTCGACGAGCCGGAAACGCTGGGTCGGGCCCATTCCCGGGTGCAGCCAGCGGAGGACGCCGCCGAACGTCACGAGGCCCACGCGGTCCCTCCGCTCGAGGTAGCGAGCGGCGAGCGTCGCCGTCGCGCGAACGGCATCGTCGAGCGTGCTGCGGCCTGCCCGCCGTACGTCCGCGAAGCTGTCCACGAACAGAACGACGTCCGTGTTTCGCTCGGGATGCCGCTCGTTGACGACGAGGACGTTGCGTCGGGCGGATGCACGCCAGTTGATCGCGCGCAACCGGTCGCCTGGAACGTACTCGCGGATGTCCGCGTACTCGATGCCGTCGCCTTTCGTGCGCGCGACCTCGCTTCCGGTGAACACCTGCGTCTCCCTCGGTGGCAGTATCCGTTCGAGCGACTCGGTGGTCGGATACGCGTTCAGCCGGTGCTCGCCCGCGATGGTCCGTTCCCAGACGACGACCCGGAGCGGATCGCGGATCCGGAGCTCGATCTCGCCAAGGTTGTGGATGCCCCAGCGCCGGCAACGGAGCTTGAAGGCGATCCTCCGCTCGTCGCCTGCCTGAAGTCGAAGCGCGAAGGCGTCCTCGCCGCCGATGACCTCGACCTCGCGGGGCAAGACGAGTAGGAGCTCGAGCCGGTCGACGGCCGTCTCCGTGCGAATCGCGACCGTCGCCCCGATCTCCTCCCCCTCCACGACCCGCTCGGCCTCGAGCGCGAACAACGCGTCGACGCGCGGTGCCGCAGCCGGTCGCATACCGATCGCGAGGACGAGAGCGAACGGTGCCGCGACGATCGCGAGCTCGGGCCGCCGCAAGGCGAGCGCAGCCAGGAGGCCCGTCGCGACGACGATCGCGTAGCCCTCGAGACGGGGGCTTGCCGCGCGCGTCACCGGCGCGCAGCGAGGTCTTCGGCCTTCGGCGTCGGGACCGTCTCGACGACCTCGCGGACGACGTCCTCCGCCGAGATCTTCTGGACCCAGAGCTCGGGTCGAAGCACGAGCCGGTGCGCCAGGGCGGCGACAGCGACCGCTTTGACGTCGTCGGGCAGCGTGTAGTCGCGTCCTGAGAGCGCTGCTCTCGTGCGGGCAAGCTTCAGGAGAGCGAGGCTCCCACGAGGACTGGCGCCGACTGCAGCGCTCTGCGAGCGGCGTGTCCCCTCGACGAGGTCGACGCAGTAGCCGCGCACGCTCTCGGCGACGTGCACGTGCTCGACAGCCTCCTGCATCTCGAGCAGTGTCTCGCGGTCGACGACCGGCTCGAGGACAACCTCGTCGGCCCTCCGCGCGAGTCGCCGGTCGAGCACCTCGATCTCGTCGTCGCGCCCGGGGTAGCCGAACGCCGTTCGGAGGAGGAAGCGGTCGAGCTGGGCTTCGGGCAGCGGGTACGTGCCCTCGTACTCGATGGGATTCTGGGTGGCGATGACGAGGAACGGCGGGCCGAGCCGGTGGGTCACACCTTCGATCGTCACCTGCCGCTCCTGCATCGCCTCGAGGAGAGCGGCCTGCGTCTTGGGTGGAGCCCGATTGATCTCGTCCCCGAGGAGCAAGTTGGTGAAGATCGGTCCCTGCCGGAACTCGAAGTCGGACTCTCGCTGGTTCCAGATCGACGAGCCGGTCACGTCCGAGGGCATGAGGTCGGGCGTGAACTGGATGCGGGTGAACGTGATGCTCAACACCTGGGCGAACGAGCGCGCGGCGAGCGTCTTCGCGAGTCCCGGATAGTCCTCGAGCAGCACGTGGCCGTCGGCGAGAAACCCGGTGAAGACGAGCTCCAGAGACTCGCGCTTGCCCACGATCGCGCGCTCGACCTCGTCGAGCACGCGGCCGGACAGCTCGTGGACCTGTTCGAGCTCCATCGTCATATGCGCTCGAGGGATTCGACGACTCGACGGAGCTCCTTGATAGCGAGCCCCCGCGCCAGGCGATCCTCGGGCGCCGGGCGATCCGCGCGTACGAGCTCCCAGGTCTCCTCTCCGACGAGCGCCCTCACTCGCTCGGGCTCGTCGTCGAGCGACGCTCCGCGGCGAGCTGCGAGAAGTCCTGACGCAAGTGCGCGCAGACGCGGGCGCAGGCGGTGGTGGAAATCGAACGACCCGGCCACGCCGAGCGCCGTCTCTTGCTCCAGTCGCCCGAGCATCCCAGGGACCTGGCGACGTCCGCCGCCGCGGCGCTTCGCTCTCGCGCGTAATGGCCTCGAAGGGGCGTAGGAGCGGCGCAGAGCTGCGACCAGCACGACGAGCCCCGCCCCGCAGAGCACGAGCGCGTACACGCGGATCGCGGGCTCGGTCCGACCGGGTACGAACGCGATGACCGCAGCCAGGCCGAGTGTGGGCAGGATGAGAAACCTCCATGCTCGCCCGAGATCGCGCCTCACGAGGCCGCCGTCTGCTCGCGTGCGACGAGAGCCTGCTCGCGCTCGTCCTCCTGCCGTCGCGCTGCAGCGCGCAGATCGTCTCGAATCTGCACGAGAGCGTCGATCGCGGACCCCTTCATCGTCACGTCGACGTCGTGCTGCGAGAACTTGGCCCGCGTGAACAGGTCGGTCAGCTTGCGAACCGGAGCGCCGTCGACCTCGAGTTGGTCGAGAATGCGCACGACGTACTCCTCCGCCGTCTCGGACCTCATGCGCGGGAGGCCCGAGGCAGCCAGCGCTCGCTCGAGGCGCGCGTACGCGGCGATCACGGCGCGGCGCGCGTCGGGTTCGGCGCGGAGGTCGTCGAGAGTGTCCGCGAGCACGTCCGCGACCTTCCCGGCCGCCAACCCGTCCCTCCGGACGAGCGTTCGTTTCCTGCGACGGATGCTGAGGAAGTACGCGCCCACCGCTGTCGTCGCGAGGAGGAGGACGACGAGGACCGGGATCCAGGCGAACTCGGCCTGGTATCGCCGTGCTCCCGACGCATCGACGTCCGGTGACCCTGCCGGCCTGGTCTGCCCCGAATCGACCACCTCGTCACCACCGCCGAGCGTGAGGTCGGAATGGCGCAGGCGGTAGTACACCACGATGGTGAAGACGGCCATGAGCACCAGATACGTCCCAAGTCCGGCGCGCCGATACCTCCCGGACGCGATCTCCCGAGCGATGTCCTTCCGCTGCATCAGCCCGTAGACGAGCAGCGCGGCGCCCGGGATGAGCGCGACCAGCCACAGGCTGAAGAACGTGTCGAGGAGAATGTCCGCCGGGGGCCGCGTATCGCCCGAGCCCGCGGAGGTCGAGCCGGACGACGCGACGGCGACAACGCCGACGAGGACCAGCACGCCGAGCACGACGAACGCGAGCGGAATGCGGCTCGCGCCGCGGTTCACGCGATCCCTACGATGCCGGCGTGACGGACGGAGCCGTGGCCGGCGCGGTAGCGGTCACACCTTCCCAGTAGCGGTTCAGTCCGCCCTGGACCTTCACGAACCAGACGATTGCGGGGACCAGGAAGATCCCGAAGGGAAACAGCCACAGCCCGGTCCAGCCGGTCACCGGCGGCTCCTTGCCGGCCTGCTTGTACATCTTCCCGACTTCCGACGGGATGACGAAGGCACTGACCGCGCCGACCAAGATCCAGACGACGAGGCCGAGTACGCCTCCCAGGCCGTCGCCCGTGTGCTGCTTCATCTCCTCGTGCGTCTTGTAGGCCCAGTACAGGCCGTAGATGCCCACGGTGATGACGAAGAGCAGGATCCCGAATCCGATCCCGCGCGGATGCCCCGGAGGGCCCGTGTTCGATGAAGGTGTGCTCATAGCTCGGCATTCTGCGCCTTTTTTCGGACGCCCGCGGCGCTACGCTCCGGCGGTGACCGGACGAAGGATGCCGATCGACGAGCGATTCCCGCGGCCGACCGTCATGGGCGTCGTCAACGTCACGCCGGACAGTTTCTCCGACGGAGGCGAGCTGGTGCGGCCGGCAGACGCGATTGCCTGGGCACGACAGCTCGTCGAGAAGGGAGCAGGGCTCGTCGACATCGGAGGGGAGTCCACACGTCCCGGCGCCGACGCGGTGTCGGTGGAGGAGGAGCTGAGACGGATCGAGCCGGTCCTCGCCGGGCTCGAAGGGGTCGCGGTCTCGATCGACACCTCCAAGGCGGCCGTAGCGGAACGCGCGCTCGAGCTCGGCGCGGAGCTCGTGAACGACGTGACCGCGCTGCGCGGCGACGCGAGCATGGCCGCGCTCGTCGCCGAGCACGGTGCGTACGTCTGCCTGATGCACATGCAGGGAGAGCCGCGAACCATGCAGGAGTCTCCGCGGTACGACGATGTCGTCTCGGAAGTGGCCGCCTTCCTCGAAGAGAGGCTCGCATTCGCTGTCAGCGAGGGGATCCGCGAGGAGCTGGTCTGTCTCGATCCCGGGATTGGGTTCGGGAAGACGCCCGACCAGAACCTCGAGCTCGTCCGGCGGCTCGACCGGCTGGTCGCGATCGGGCGCCCGATCGTCGTCGGGTTCTCGCGGAAGAGCACTCTCGCGCGTGTGCTCGGCGACTCGGGCTCGTCGCGTGGAACCGTTGCCGCTTCGGTCGGCGTAGCCGTGGCCGCGTACGAGCGAGGAGCGTCGATCCTGCGTGCTCACGACGTGCGGGAGACGATCGAGGCGATAGCCGTCGCGGCGGCCGTCGAGCGTGGCACGGTTACGGCATGACCTGTCAGGTCTACGGCTACGGCTGCGCGTTCCTCGGGCGCCGCTCGCAACGGAGGCGAGCCCGAGGCGCGCAGGACAGTACAACCAGTACGGCCAAGCGCCGAGGGCGAAGCATCCTGCAGCGAGCCAGGTCAGTCGCCGGCGGAGCCGGAGATGTCTACCGGCTAGGCCCGGCGGGAGCCGGCGCCGGCCCAAGGGTTCTCGCGAGGCGGGATGCGCGTGAGCGGATCCCGCCTCTGCGGACAAACGAGGGGCGCGCATGACGATCGAGCTTCTCGGCCTCGCGGTGTTCGGTCACCACGGCTACCTCGAGGAGGAGAGGCGGCTGGGTCAGCGGTTCCTCGTCGATCTCTGGGTCGAGCTCGACGAGGATGCGACCTCGAGCGATCGCATCGACGAGACCGTCGACTACCGTCGCCTCGCAGATGTGGTTCGGGACGTGTTCACCGGTCCGTCCAAGCTGCTCCTCGAAGGTCTTGCCGGTGCGGTTGCCGACGAAGTGATGGAGCGCTTCGATCCGGTCCTGCATGTTCGCGTTCGCGTCCGTAAGCCCGATGTCGTGCTCGACCCGCCCGTGGAGCACGCGGCCGTGATCGTCGTACGGGAACGCGGCTGACCGCGCGTGCGTACGTCGGGCTCGGGGCCAATCTCGGGCCCCGCGAGCAGACCCTCCTGCGGGCCGTGGAGCTACTGAGCGAGCTGGACGGAGTGGAGATTGTCGCCGTTTCGAGCTTTCGCGAGACCGAGCCGGTGGGTGTCGTCGATCAGCCGCCGTTCCTGAACGGGGCGGTCGAGGTGGAGACCTCGCTTGCGCCGCGCGCCCTGCTCGACGCGCTCCTTCGCATCGAGTACGAGCTCGGCCGCACGCGAGACGGGACTCGCTGGGGGCCGAGGACGATCGATCTCGACCTGCTCGTCTACGCCGAGGAGGCCATCGACGAGCCGGGGCTCCGTGTTCCGCACCCTCGCCTTCACGAGCGGAGGTTCGCGCTCGAGCCGCTCGCCGAGCTTCGTCCCGAGCTCGTCGTCCCCGGTGCCGGAAAGGTGTCCGAGCTCGTCACGGCGCTAGACTGACGCAACGGTGTCGCACCTCGACGAGCTCGACGAGTTCGAGGCGGAGCTCGAGCTCTCGCTGAAGCGGGAGTACTCGGCGGTCTTCGCGCTCTTCCGCTACTGCGTCCTCACCCAGGACGCGACCTACCTCTGCAACAAGCTCGACCTCGAGGCGCTGCCGCAGGCCAGCTATCCGTTCTTCCACATCCGTATGGAGGACGTATGGGTGTGGGACAAGAACCGGCCCAGCCGGATCATTCCCAAGGCCGAGGTTTACACCTCGGGCGACGTCACGGTCGAGGAGCTGCGGGGTGAGGGCGAGGAGCCACGCCTCACGGCCGAGGCGCTCGCGGAGCGGATCGGCCAGCCGCTCTCCTCCGAGGACGAGCAGCCTTAGGGTTCGTAGACCACGTTCACAGGCCGGGTCCTGAGCAGCAGCACGATGCTCACCGCGAGAACCCAGGCCATCAAAGCGATGGTGGACAACGCGAATGCGGGCAGACTGAGAAGCATCAGTGGCGCCGCGATCAAGCCCGCCCATTCGAGCCACTTCGGAAGGAGGTGGGTGCGCCGCGAGGCGAACGAGACCGCGCCCACGAGGAGTGACCCGACGGCGCCGGCAAAGCTGAGCAGCCAGATGTTTCCGGTCGTCAAGATGACTCGCGCTGTATCCGGATCGAGCTCGAACGTATCGCTGAAGACGAAGGTCGCCGGCACGGCCGTGCCGACGGCGAATCCCACCAGGGCGACCACTGCAAACGCCAGGCCACCGGCGAAGGCAAGGTCGGGAAACGGTGTGGGGGCATCCGCCTCGACGAGCAGGAGCCGGACCCCTGTGAGGAAGACGAGAAAAGCGACGAGCGCGATTGCGGCAAGTAGCGCGGTCACGATCTGCTTCGTCTGGTTTCCGGAGTCCGTGTAGTACGCGAGAATCGTCGCATCGCTCTTGTGCGCTTCGGGAGCTCTGCCTACGGGCACGGCTGCGATCAGAAGTCCGACGAAAGCGAGGCCGGACCAGGCGACCCAGCGGTGACGGCGGGGCGGCGCAGCAGAATCTGCCATCGAAGTGAGTCTATGATCGCCGTCGGTGCGGACAAGGCGCGAGCGGCTGGATGGCTCGTGCAGGCGGAGCTAGGCGGCGTGCGAGCGGCGGCGCACGGCGAGCCACTGGGCGAAGGTGCCGTGCGCGGTCTCGAGGTAGCTCCAGAACGCACGCTCGAAGTCCTCGATCTCGTCCCGCAGCTCGAGCATGCGCCAGTCGAGCGCAATCTCCAGCTCGCAGACATGCGATTCGGCACCGCTTGACAGCCCGCAGGTGGGGCACGGGAGCTGGCTCGAGTTGGTGGAGTGCGTAGACATCGAGGGGCCTTCGAACGGAGGTGAGTCCGATATCGACCCGGGAGCATTGGCTCCGCAGCGCCAAACGGGGGAAGCGCTGCTCCGAGTCGCGACTCTGATTCACTTGCGCAATGCTCCTGGCGGTCGACGTCGGTAACACCCAGACCGCACTTGGTCTCTATGGCGGCGGCGGGCTCACTGAGCACTGGAGGCTCGCGACGGAGCGCTCCACGACCGCAGACGAGCTCGGAGTTCTGCTCGGCGGGTTACTCGACTTCGACGCCGTGGAGGGAATCTGCCTCGCTTCGACGGTGCCCGTGCTCATCCGCGAGTGGCAGGAGCTGGCGCGAAAGTGGGCGGATGCGCCGCTTCTGGTCGTCGGCCCGGGGGTCAAGACGGGCATCCCCATCCGGTACGACGACCCGCGCGAGGTAGGCCCTGATCGAATCGTGAATGCCGTCGCGGCGAAGGAGCGGTACGGCGCTCCCGTGATCGTCGTGGACTTCGGCACGTCGACCAACTTCGACGTCGTGTCGCCCGAGGGCGAATACGTGGGCGGCGTGCTCGCGCCTGGGATCGAGATCTCGATGGACGCGCTCTTCGCGCGCGCGGCGCGGCTCGTGAAGGTCGACTACGCAGTGCCGCCTGCCGTGATCGGCAAGACGACCGTCGGCGGGCTGCAGTCGGGTCTCGTGTACGGGTTCGCGGGGCAGGTGGACGGCATCGTGGGGCGGATCCGCGAGGAGCTCGGCGCCGAGGCTCGCGCGGTAGCGACCGGCGGGCTCGCCGACCTCGTCGCGCCACACTCCCGGACGATCGAGAAGGTCGATCCGTTCCTCACGCTCGACGGCCTCCGGATGGTCTGGGAGCTGAACGAGTGATCGTCGATCTCGGCACGCTCGCGGTCTTCGCGATCGCCTCGGCGGCGCTCATCGCGGTTCCGGGCCCGGCGGTGCTCTACATCCTCACGCGAAGCCTTCACCACGGGCGTCGGGCAGGAGTCGCCTCCGTGCTCGGGATCGAGGTCGGAGCGCTCGTCCATGTCCTGGCGGCTGCGGTGGGCCTCTCGGCTCTCCTGGCCTCGTCGGCGGTTGCGTTCTCGGTCGTCAAGTACGCAGGGGCGGCTTACCTGATCGCCCTCGGACTGTGGACGCTCCTCTCCGGGAGGGCCGAGTCGGAAGACCCGCTCGGACGAGAGCGCGGTCTCGGGAGGATCTTTGCCCAGGGCGTCCTCGTGAACGTGCTCAACCCGAAGG
>JACCWU010000004.1 GCA_013697465.1 Actinomycetota bacterium
CGAGAAGTTCATCGGCGATGCCGTCATGGCCCTCTTCGGCGCCCCGGTCGCCCACGAGGACGACCCCGAGCGTGCGGTCCGGGCGTGCCTCGCCATTCGCGACTGGGCGGTCGAGGAGGACGACGTCCAGGTGCGAATCGCGGTGACGACCGGCGAAGCGCTCATCCGGCTGGACGCTCGCCCGGAGGCGGGCGAGGGAATGGCATCAGGCGACGTCGTCAACACCGCGGCGCGCCTGCAGAGCGCCGCACCCGTCAACGGAGTCCTCGCCGACGAGAAGACGTATCGCGCAACCCGTCAGGTCATCGACTACCGAGAGGCGAAGGCCGTCGACGCCAAGGGCAAGGCCGAGCCGATCTCGGTTTGGGAGGCACTGAGCGCTCGGGCGCGATTCGGGGTCGACGTGGCGCACGAGGCCCGCTCGGAGCTCGTCGGCCGCGAGCGCGAGCTCTCCGTCCTGCGCGACACGTTCGATCACGCCCGGCACGAGCGGGTACCCCAGCTCGTCACGCTCGTCGGCGTACCCGGCATGGGCAAGAGCCGGCTCGTGTACGAGCTCTCGCGGATCGTCGACGCCGATCCAGAGCTCATCACCTGGCGCCAGGGTCGCTGCCTCGCCTACGGCGACGGGGTCGCTTTTTGGGCGCTAGCGGAGGTCGTCAAGGCGCAGGCAGGTATCTCCGAGCGGGACACCGCGCCGGAAGCTGCCGAGAAGCTCCATTCGGCTGTCGAGGACGCCTTCGAGGACTCCGGCGACGCTCGCTGGGTCGAGTCGCACCTTCGTCCGCTAGTAGGGCTGGAGACCGATACAGGCCTCGGAGGCGACCGTCGCGGCGAGGCGTTTGCCGCCTGGCGACGCTTCCTCGAGGCCCTCGCCGAGCAACGCCCGTTCGTGCTCGTGCTCGAGGATCTGCACTGGGCCGACGAGGGCCTGCTCGACTTCGTCGACGAGCTGGTCGACTGGCTGAGCGGTGTCCCTCTCCTCGTCGTTTGCAGCGCGAGGCCGGAGCTGCTCGAGCGCCGTCCCGGCTGGGGCGGCGGGAAGCTCAACGCCTCCACGCTCGGCCTCGCACCGCTCTCCCAGGAGCAGACCGCCCGCCTGATCTCGCAGATACTCGAGCGCGCCCTGCTCCCGGCCGAGATCCAGGAGGCGCTGCTGGAGCGTTCCGAGGGGAATCCGCTCTACGCAGAGCAGTTCGCCGAGCTCTACCTCGAACGCGGCTCGGCAGAGGACATGCCTCTTCCCGAGACACTGCAGGGGATCGTCGCCGCCCGCCTCGACGAGCTCTCGGCCGAGGCGAAGGCACTCCTGCAGGACGCAGCGGTCATCGGCAAGGTGTTCTGGACGGGTGCGCTGCGCAGAGACGAACGCGCGGCGACGCCACTCCTGCACGCACTCGAGCGCAAGGGGTTCCTGACGCGCCAGCGCCGGTCCTCGGTCGAGAGCGAGGGTGAATGGGCCTTCGCCCACATGCTCCTGCGCGACGTCGCATACGGACAGATTCCCCGTGCCGAGCGCGCCCACAAGCATCGCGAGACGGCGGAGTGGATCGAGAGCCTCGGTCGCACCGACGACCACGCCGAGTTGCTTTCCTTTCACTGGAGCTCGGCGCTCGAGCTCGCGCGGGCCGCGGGACAGAATGCCGCTGACCTCGAGACGCCCACGCGCCTGGCCCTCCGCGCCGCCGGCGATCGCTCCTTCTCGGTCAACGCCTACCCGTCCGCCGCCGCCTACTACGAAGACGCGCTCTCCCTCTGGCCGGCGGACGAGGACGAAGAGCGGCCCAAGCTCCTCTACCGCTATGCAGACGCGCTCTACGTCGCAGACGACGAGCGCGCGCTCAGCGCGCTCGAAGACGCCCGAGACGCCCTGCTCGCCGCGGGCAACCGCGAGACGGCCGCCGAGGCCGAGATCTCGGTCTCGAGGATCTGGTGGAATCGCGGCCGAAAGGACGAAGCCTCGCTGCACGAGGCACGCGCAGAGGAGCTCGCAGGCAACGCAGTTTCCCCGGCGACCGCACGTGTCTTCGCGAGTATCGCCCGCACGCGGTCGATCGGCGGCGATCCGAACCAAGGCCTTCGCCTGGCGACGGAAGCGCTGGCGATGGCGGAAGCGCTCGAGCTCGACGAGCTGCGTGCGCATGCACTCACGACGATCGGGCTGTCCAAGGGGTACCTCGGCGACCCGACCGGCGCCCGCGATGTCGAACGGGCTCTCGAGCTTGCGCTTGCCGCCCACTCGCCCGTGGCCGGGGCGATCGCAAACAACGTGGCCGTCAACGCAATGTTCGACCTCGACCTGCAGCGAGCAGGTGAGCTCTTCGACGAGGCCCGACGGATCGCCGAGCGCTTCGGCGACGCCTCAGGCGTGCGCTGGCTGCGGGCTCAACAGACGGGCATGGCGTACACATTCGGCGACTGGGACGAGGCGCTGCGAAGGGCGGACGAGTTCATCGCCGAGTGCGAGGCGTCGCCGCACTACCTGGAGACTGATGTCCGCGCCTTCCGCGGCAGGATCAGGGAGGGGCGAAACGACGTCGAAGGAGGCCTCGCCGACTACCGCCGGGGGGTCGATCTCGCACGCGACACCCAGGATCCGCAGGAGCTCCTGCCGCAGCTCGGAGCGGCCGCGCTGGCGTTCGAGACACATGGACGTCCCGAAGAGGCGCGTGCCCTCGCCCGGGAGGTGGTCGAGATCGCCCGCGCCTACCCGCCCGATGCAGTGTGGGGCTTGACGTACGAGTTTCTCTTCTCGCGTGTCGCGACCGACTTCGACTCGGAGCTTCGCGAGGCCTTGAACGGTGCCCCGCCGTGGCCATGGAAGGACCTCGCGTTCGCCTGCCTCGACCGTCACTTCGTGCGCGCTGCCGAGATGTGGGCGGAGGCTGGGAGCCCGACGTGGGAGGCGCGGCTCCGGCTGCGGGCCGCGGAAGAGCTGATCGAGACGGGCCGTCGTGCGGCAGGTGAGGCCGAGCTCGCGAAAGCGCTCGCCTTCTATCGTACGGTCGGCGCGACACTTTTCATCCAGCGCGGCGAGCAGCTGCTGGCGAAGAGCGCCTAGATCGACGCGACGTACGTAAGCGCGAAGCGGTCGGTCATGCCGGCGATGTAATCGACGATGTCGTCGACATCGTCGCCCCGCTCGACGAGGTTCGCGAAGATCCTGTGAATCACCTCATGCGCCCGAGCGTGCTCCGGGGCCGCCTGCGGCCCGAGGTACACGCGCTCGAACATGAACGCACGCAGCGAGAGCATCGCGTCTGCGACGTCCGGCGATTGGCGGATGTCGTCCATCCCTTCGGACGCTTCCACGATGTCGTGGACAAGCGTGTCGATACGGGCCGATCCCGTCGGACCAAGAACGGCAATCTCCTCGTGCGGAAGGTCGTCCTCGCTCAAGATCCCGTACCGCACCGCGTCGTCGATGTCGTGGTTTATGTAGGCGACGCGATCGACGAGCTTCACGATCTTCCCTTCGAGCGTCTCCGGCTCCCGCTCCCCGGTGTGCGTGAGGATGCCGTCGCAGACCTCGTGCGTGAGGTTCAGCTCCCGGGCGATCCGGTGCGACTGCTCGTTGTGTCGAAAACGCCGACCGAAGCGCGCACGCAAGGCGTCGTCGAGCGCGTCCTCACCCGCGTGCCCGAACGGCGTGTGGCCCGTGTCGTGGCCGAGGCCGATCGCCTCCGTGAGGTCCTCATTCAGTCGCAACGCCCGAGCGACGACGCGGGAGATCGCGGTGGTCTCGAGCGTGTGAGTCATCCGCGTGCGGTAGTGGTCGCCGGCGGGGTCGATGAAGACCTGCGTCTTGCCCTTCAACCGGCGGAAGGGCTTCGAGTGGACGAGCCGGTCGCGGTCGCGCTGGAACGGCGTGCGGACGCTCGACTCCTCCTCGGGAAGCGCGCGTCCCCGCGTCTCGAACGAGCGCACCGAGAACGACGACAGACCTTCCTCCAGAACGCGGATCCGCAGCTCGAACGCGCTCCGCACAGGACGGGCAACCTCCATGTCGTCAGGGTAGTTGCGGCCGCGGATTCCGAGCGCCTCTTGGAAGCAGATGCGGGATCGTCGCGCCGACGAACATCGCGGAAAGAGCCAAGCCGAGAGCGGGATACCCACCGGCGGCGAGCGCAAGTCCACCCCCGGCCGCGCCAAGGAAGTATCCGAGCTGCAGCGCAGCCGTGCGAACCCCTGTCACCCCGAGAACCAGCTCGGGAGCGAGATCGAGTCCGGCGGCAGCTCCCGCGAGCGTCCGCCCTCCCGCGAGAAACGCCAGTACCGAGAAAGCCCCGAGGCTGAACCACGTGGAGGGACGGAACGCGCCGAGCACGGCAACCGTGACGGCTGCCCCAAGCGCGAGCGCGACCAGGAGGGCACGTCCATGGTGATCGACCCAGCGGCGGAAGAGCAGATTCCCGGGTATGAGGACGAGAGCGCCGGCGCCGAGCACGAGCCCCGTCTCGCCGGACGAGAGCCCGTACGACTCGACGAAGAGCGCGCCGATGAAGACAAGCGTTCCGGCCCAGGCCGAGTAGGCGAGCAACTCTCCGGTCGACCACCTCAACACGCCCGGGTGGGCGAGCACGCTGCGAACGTCAGCCCTTGTCGATGCGGGCGGCCCAGACACCCTGCCCGCGAGGGCTGCCAGGGCGACCAGGGAGAAGGCGAACGGCGCGGCGATCCAGGCGATCCTCCAGCTCGCCTCGCCCACGAGACCGGACAGGGGCATCCCGACGATCCAGGCGATTGGCGGGCCGAGAAGGACGACGGCAAGCACCCGGGAGCGGTCGGCCACGTTCGTCCAGTCGGCCACCGCGGCGATCGCAGCCGTATAGGAAAGACCGACTCCGATGCCGATCCCTAGCTGCGCGAGTGCAATCACTGCAAAGTCGGGGGCCGCGGCGCTGATTGCCGACGAGACCGCGAGGACCGCGAGACCGGCCCCGAGCAGCTCGCGCAGGCCGACCCGGGACGCGAGCAAGCCTGCGAAGAGTGCCGTCAGACCGGCAGACAACCCAGACACCGTACGAAGCTGTCCCGCCGTCGCCGTCGAGACGTCGAGATCGGAGGCAAGCGCCGGCAGCACGGGAGTCAGGACAAGGATCGCGGCCTGCGACGCTGCCAGGCAGAGGAGGAGCGTGACGGCGACCGTGCGCCGAGACTCCATCAGACGATGATCGGAACGGTGCCGCCGTCGGCACTCCACGCCGCACCCGTCACGTACGAGGCGCGGTCGGAGCAGAGGAAGACGATCACGGCCGCGATCTCCTCGGGTCGGGCAAGACGGCCGAGCGGTCTTCCCTCCCCCCCCCGGCGGAGCACGTCGTCGCGGTCACCGCCC
>JACCWU010000006.1 GCA_013697465.1 Actinomycetota bacterium
CCCGAGCACCTCCTGGAGAGCTGCTGCGGCGCCGGCGAAGGCGCGCGCCTGCCGGCCGACGAGCGGGCTCACGGCCTCAGCGGCATACCGAACGCGCTTCGTCCGGATACGGATGTCGTGCAGATCCTCGTCCGTTGGGGCGTCGCCGAGCGCCTTCACGCGCTTTGCGAGCGATCGCCACGGGCGCCGCACGAGTCCGGGGAGGATGGCGGGAGCGGGCAGGTCGGCCTCGAGCAGGAGCGGGGGCGTCTTTGCAGCTTCCACCAGACGATCGAGCAGCGCGACGTAGCGCTCGCTTCGCAGAGTCGACAGGAGGTCGGCGTGAGCCTCGTCGCGAGCCGCTTCGAGCGTTGCGAGCACGCGCGCGACCCCGCGAGAGCTCGGCTCCGGGAGCTGCGCCGCCCTTTGCCGCACTCGCTCGAGCATGACGTCGCCGTCGCGTACCCCACCGAGAAGGGAGGCGAGCCAGCCGAGCTCGTCGCGTAGCTCTCCGGCCCACAGCGGGTTGATCAGCGAGCCGAATGTGCGTAGATCCGAGCGAAGCCGCCTCGTTGCGACGCGTGCCTGGTGAACGCCCTCGGGATCCGTGTCGAGGCGTATGACCGGATCGTGTTGGATCAGGCGGACGACCGACGCCGCGAGCGCGCGACGGAAGACGTCTCCCGCGGCCGCTCCCGAGGAGAGGTCGGGAATCGGAATCTCGGGCTGCGAAGCGCGAGGACCAAGCGCGCGGATGTACTTCGGCGTCGGATCGGGTGCGCCCGCGCCGGCCTGGCGGAAGCGGTCGACGAGCACGTCGACCAATCCGGTGGGCGTGGCGTCTCCGATCTCGACCTCGAGCTCGCGGAAGCGAGTTGCGAGGCGGCGCCCCTCGAACACGGACACTTCGTCGTCGACGACGTCTGCGACAAGATTTCCCTCGCCGTCGTGCAGCTCCACGCGCCGCCTGACGGTCTTCAGGCTCATCTGAGGGTGGAGGTCGGCCGTCCGGATGAACGCCCGCACGAGGTCGACCGCCTCGGCCGGCGGCCGCCGGGCATTCCCGGCGAAGGTGAGCTCGGAGCGCACAAGGAGCGCGCCGTTGCCCTCCGAAGGAAGCTTGACCGTCCACCCCTCGCCGACCCGATGCCGGAGGCTCACTCCCCAACGGGCGAGGCGGAGGTCGTCCGTATCGAGGTACGTCGTCGAGAGGCGCTCGGGCTCCCTCGGCGAGGACGTGATGTCGTCTGCGAGCCGATCCAAGGTCGGCATGCGGAACGACGATGCGGCAGCGAGCTTGACCTCGCGCTCCGCGGGTGACCGGTCAGCGCGATGCTCGATCATGGTTAGTGCTCGTGACCGCGTGCCGCTCGCTCTTCGGCGAGCTCGCGGAGACGCGCGTGCGCGTCGATCCCGATCTCGGTCGGAACCTTCGTCCAGCCGTTCGGCCCCAGCTCCCAGGCGAGCACGTCGTCCGCCAGGTTGACGACGAGAATCTCCTCGAGCCGTGCCGTCAGCCTGGGATCCGTCACCGGCGCCACGCACTCGACGCGGTTGCCGAGGTTCCTCGGCATGAGATCGGCCGAGCCGATCCAGTAGCGGGGACCGCGCGCGTCGCTCCCGAACCGGAAGATGCGCGAATGCTCGAGGTAGGAGCCTGCGATAGAGCGCACGCGGATCGTCTTCGACAGCCCCTTCAGGCCGGGGCGCAGGCAGCAGATGCCGCGCACGATGAGGTCGATCGCCGTTCCGGCCGCGGAAGCGTCGTAGAGCGCGTCGTTGATCTCGGGGTCGTCGAGGCTGTTCATCTTCATGACGATGCGACCGTCCGGCGCGCCAGCTTCCTCGCGGATGAGCTCCAGAAGCCGGGGACGAAGTGTGCCGGGAGCAACGAGGATCTTCCGGTAGTCCGAGCCGTTCGCGTAGCCCGTGAGGCTGTTGAAGAGGTCGGCTACGTCGGCGGTCAGCTCGGCGTCGGCCGAAAGCAGACCGACGTCTTCGTACACCGTGGCCGTCTCCGGGTTGTAGTTGCCGGTGCCTATGTGGCAGTAGCGC
>JACCWU010000026.1 GCA_013697465.1 Actinomycetota bacterium
CAGGTCGGCGCCGATATCCGCAGCCTTGGTGTAGATACCGCCGCCCAGACGGGCGAAGACGGAGATGAGCGAGCCGCCGAAGGCGAGGCCGATGAGGTCGTCGACGGCCGATTCCGGGCTGTTCCCGCTCCAGTCGGTCAGCACCCAGTAGTAGCCGGCAACGCCCAGAAGGCCGAGGCCGACGACGAGCAGGCCGGTGACGGACCCTGCCCGGAACGCGACCAGGAACGCCGGCTGGAGTCCTTCGCGCGCGGCCTCGGCTGTGCGCACGTTCGAGCGCACCGCCACGTTCATGCCGATGAACCCAGCGGCCGCTGAGAACAGCGCGCCGATCATGAAGCCGAACGCGGTGCCCCAGCCGAGCTCCGAGTAGAAGCCGAGCAGGAAGAACGGTACGACCGCAACGACCGCGATCGTCGTGTACTGCTTGCGCAGGTAGGCGGCCGCCCCTTCCTGGATCGCGCGTGCAATCTCCTGCATCCGCTCGCTTCCGGCCGGGCGCTTGAGCAGCCACCACGTCAGATACAGCCCGTATAGAACCGCCACGGCCGCACATGCAAGCGCGAACCCGACGGCGTGGTCTACGAAGAAGTCCATGGTCCTCCGGTCTCCAGCTCCTCGAAAGCCTGTTACAAACAGAGCGCCGAGTAGCCTCGGCGCGGCGGATTATGTATCACAAGGAGGTCCTCCGCCTCTTCGCCAACCGCTGACGGAAAGGACGTCATGGCCGACTACACGATCAGGAATCTCAGAGCCGACGTCGAGGACATGGCCCCGAAGTTCGGCATGTCGCCCGAGGTCGAAGCGCGCTTCGCACGCGATCCGCTCGAGTGTCAGAAGATGGCGCTCAGCTACCAGCGCCTTGCCCCTAATGCGCGCATGCCGTTCGGGCACAAGCACGCGGAGCAGGAGGAGGTCTACGTGGTCCTCGACGGCGGCGGCAAGGTGAAGCTGGACGACGAGGTGCGCGATCTGCGGGAGTGGGACGCGATTCGCATCGGCAGCGACACGATGCGGGCGTTCGAGGCCAGCGGGGACGGCATGACGTTCATCGCCTTCGGCGCCCCGAAGACCGACCCCAACGACGCCGAGATGGTTCAAGGCTGGTGGAACGACTGATCGTGCGCAAGATCGAAATCCGCTCGCGCGGATATCGATCGCGCGCGAATCCCTGCCTAGTGCGCCAGAGCGGAATCCGCTAGCACGGATTCCGCTCGCGCAAGAATCCCTGAAGCCGACCGCTTCGCGGTCGGGCCGCTCCCTGGTCGCATCTGCCTCTGTGCTCGACTCAGATCCAGGCTAGGTTGGATCTCAGGCGCGGGCGCCGCGGAGGGCGGTCGCGCACACGTCCTCGGGCTGCGGACCGACCTTGGGGATCGCCGCGAACAGCAGGCGCCGTAGCTTCTCGTTGTTTTCCTCGAACACGCCGAGCACGGTCTCGTGCGAGACGGGCTCCGCGCCACCCACGCCCACGTCGTGGTCGGTCACCATCGAGATGTTCGCGTAGCAGATCTCGAGCTCCCGGGCGAGGTAGCCCTCGGGATAGGCCGTCATGTTGATCATGTCCCAGCCCATCGCCTGGAACCACTGCGACTCTGCGCGCGTCGAGAAGCGCGGCCCCTGGACGACGACCACGGTGCCACCGTCCCTCGCCGGGATTCCGAGCTCGGCCGCGGTCTCGAGGAGGATCCTGCGCAAGTCGGGGCAATACGGGTCCGCCGGCGAGACGTGGGTCGTGTCCGGCCCTTCGTAGAACGTGTCGGCGCGGCCGGTCGTGCGGTCGACGAACTGGTCGCAGACGACGAAATCGCCGAGCTCCAGGTCCGCCCGGAGCGCGCCCGACGCACACGGACCGAGGATCCTGCGCACGCCGAGCTCTTTCAGCGCCCAGACGTTGGCGCGGTAGTTGATCTGCGCGGGGGGAAGCTCGTGCCGGCGCCCATGTCTGGGAACGAAGGCGACGCGCTTGCCGCCGATCTCGCCGACGACGGGTGGGGCCGACGGCGATCCGAAAGGCGTCTCGACCTCGACCTCCTCGGCCTCGTCGAGCAGGTCGTAGAACCCCGAACCCCCGAAGATCCCGATCTCGGCGTCCACGCTCAGCAGTCGGCAAGCGCCGAGAGCGCACGGCAGATCTGCCGGCGCGGATGCGCGAGGGCGCCGACCCTTTGGGTCAGATCGCTGCGCGAGATGCGCTGAAGGTTGTCGAAGCTCGCGACGCACGGTTCACTGAGGCCGACCTGATCGTCGAGGGGGATCTCCGTCGAGAGGTTTCGAACGGTGCGTGTAACCGGCGCGACGAGGATGGCGTTCAGCACGGGCACAGCATGAGACCGCGTCACGATGAGAACAGGTCTTCGCTTGCGCTCTTCCGTCTCCGCCCACCAGATCTCGCCTTGAGCGGGCGTCACCACGGCTCTTCCTCGATCATCCGCCTCGCCGCTTCATCGACCCCACGGACCTCCTCTTCGGTCTGCGGCTGCGCGGTGTACGCGGCGATAGTCGCGTCGGCGATCCGACGCCGACGGTGACGATCGATGAGCTCGCGAAGCGCCGTCCGCACGCCATCCGAGCGCGACGCCACGACACCCTCGGCAACGAGCGCGTCGAGGTCACGCGCAAGGTCGTCGTCGATGCGCGTAACGAGCTGACTCACCGCAGGAGCATTGCACAGTGCTATGCAAATTGCAATGCCCTATCCGGCCGTGTCGGATCGACCCTCTTCGACCGCCTTCGCGTACGCGAGCTGGAGATTCATCCTGGCCTGCTCGAGGTCGCGGACGAGCGCGTCGTCGACGCCGCCCTCCCTGAGCACCGGCTCGAGGGCCCGCAGCGCTTCGATCGCGAGACGCGCCTGCGGGAGATCGCGAGCCTCGGCGGAAACGCGCCGGAAGCCGAGCGACGCCGTCGCGCTGAGCGCATTCAGGAGGACGTCCGAGACGCCGACCCGGTCGAGTGCCTCGCGCAGCTCCTCCTCGCCCGGGAGGTCCGTGCCTTCGTCCTGCGTATCGTCGACCTCGTCAGCCACCGATCTTCTCTGTCAGGCGCACCTGTTCGGCGTAGATCTGCTCGAGCGAGGCGCCCGCCTCGAACCGCTCGATCTGGCGCTCGGACGCATTGCGCTCCGGAACCGCGAGATACGGGGTCGCGCCGATCTCCTCGGCCGCGGGAAGCGCCCATTCGACCAGCTCCTCGATCCGCTGGCGCGCTGGGATCGGCGCGCCGCGATCGAAGTCGATCAGCTCGCCCGCGAGCCCGTAGCGGATCGCGCGCCAGAAGTTCTCCTCGATCAGGCGGTGCGGAAGTGGCTCGACGGGGCGACCCTCGTCGTATGCCCGAGCGACGCTCGCGGTGAGGGCGGCAGCGAACGCGGCCAGCGCCTGTGCCTCTTGCAGCTCCGGCTGTCCGTCGGAGATGCGGATCTCCACGGTCGGGAACGCGAGATGCGGCCGCACGCTCCACCAGATCTGGGTGTGCTCGGTGATCGAGCCCGTGTCGTAGAGGAACCGGACGAAGCCCTCGTACTCGGCCCAGGACGCGAACGCGTCCGGCACGCCGCAGCGGGGGAAGAAGCGTGTGAAGATCTGTGTCCGCGCCGAGTGCAGACCGGAGTTGACGCCCTCCACGAAGGGGGAGCTCGCGGAGAGCGCGAGGATCTCGGGGAGGAAGTTCCGCATTCCGTTGAGGACGGCGATGGCGCGGTCGGCGCCTCGGATCGCAACGTGGACGTGCAGGCCGAAGGTGTTGTTCCGCCAGACCACGTAGCGCAGCAGCTCGTCGTTTCTGCGGTAGTGCGGCGTGTCGATGATGCGCTGTCGCTTCCAGTCCGCCCACGGGTGTGTCCCCGTGGCGCCCAGAAGGACTCCCAACGGCTCGACGAGGGTCTGCAGCTGCGCGCGGCGCTCGGCCATGACACCGGGAACGTCGGCGAAGGAGTCGCAGCGGCCGGTCCTGACCTCGACCTCGGAGGCGATCAGCTCACCGACCAGGTGCTCGGCGAGCGGAGTCCCGGCTGCCGCGGCCTGCACCTTCTCGAAGCGGTTGACGAGATCGAGCGTTTCCGAGTCGAGCAGGGCGAACTCCTCCTCGACTGCGGTCGTGAAGTCGGTCGCCTGCTCGAACTGCTCGCGCGCGAGCGCGATCTGCTCGTCCGGTGAAAGCTTCTGCTCGTCGCCCATGGGGCCACTAACTTAGTTGAAGCGACTTGCCGCGAGCAGCCGCTCGGCCACGCCCGTCCAGCTCCAGCGCTCGACGGCCGCGCGGCGGGCCGCAGCGCGGATCGCTTCGCGCTCCGAGCCCGAGAGCGCGAGCAGCGCGAGCAGCTTGTCGCGCAGGTCGCCGACGTCCCCCTTCGCGAACGAGGTGAGATGCCGCAGCTCGGGCGGGTACTCGGCCTCGAGTCCGTCGGCGATCTCGGCCAGTCCCGAGTGCCGTGCGACGAGCGGCGGGCAACCGGTCGCGGCGGCTTCGGCGGCGACCATCCCAAAGGCCTCGGGAAAGATGGAGGGAACGACGCAGGCGTCCGCGAGAGGGAGAAGCTGCACGAGATGACGGTGCTCGAGCGGCCCGGTGAAGAGGACACGATCCGGGTCCGCGAGCTGCTCGAGCTGCGCACGGTAGTCCCCGAAGCCGACGATCACGGCGCGTGCCTCGACGTCCCCGAGCACCTCGAGCAGCAGGTGGACTCCCTTGTTCAAGAGAAGCTTCCCGAAGTACACGACAATCGCCTGGTCGCCCGTGAGAAACGAGGCGAGACGATCGGCGTTTCCCTCGTCCGGGAGTCGCTCGCTCGCGTTGCCGGGGTTCGGCGGATCCAACCGCGCCTCCTCGACGAGCGCGGCAAGCGCCTCGGCGCGCGGGCGCGGGCGCCAGTCGTCGACGTCGACGCCCGGCGGGACCTCGTGCACGCGGCCGACGTGTCCGCACACCTCCTCGAGTACCGCGCGGATGTGTGCCGACCCCACGAAGACGGACTCCGCGCCGTCGAGCACCTGCCTCCCCCACGCCTCGAGCTCGGGCCGCCCGCGCATCGAGTACTCGAGCTCCGAGCCGTGCGCCTTGATCGCATACGGGGCACCCGCCGCGGCGCCGACCGCCCCGCCGAGCAGCACGTGATTACAGAAGACGAGGTCGACGGGAAGTCGATCGCGGAGCGTGGCCGCGTTCGCCGCGACCCAGTCGTCGAGCTCAGCGCGCGTGCAGTCCTGCACGAGCTTCACGTCGTAGCCCTCGTAGCGGTCTAGCACGAACACCGGGAGCAGCCCGCCGACGTCGGGCCGGACGACCTCCGCCCCGCCGAGGTCGTAGCGCTCCGGGTGCGCCTCCTGGCAGAAAACCGTCACGTCGTGACCTGCGCGACTCCACTCGCGCGCGAGCAGGCGCGTGTAGACGTTCGACCCCGTACCGCCGAGGAGGTACCCGTGCCAGAGGAGGATCTTCAGCGCGCCGGCTCCGGTTGGTCATCCAAGTGCACAGTGTCGCCCACAAGCTCGATGTGAAATCAGCGGCCCGGC
>JACCWU010000033.1 GCA_013697465.1 Actinomycetota bacterium
ACGCTCACCTTGCTCGGCGAGCGCCCGGGCCGCGGGCGGAAGCCCCTCCTGCTCGGCGAGCACGCGCTCGACGGCGCGAGTTCGCTCGCGCGCCAGCCGTGCTCCTTCGGCGAGATCGTCGCGCTCGCGTGCGGCGAGCCGCGCGCTTGCGGCGGCTTCACCCGCCTTCCGCTCGAGCGCGGCTGCGTCGACGTCGCCCTCCGGCACCGGAGGAAGCGTCGCAAGCTCCCCTCGCAAGCGTTCCTCGAGCACGCCAATCGACTCGCTCCGAAGCTCCAGGCGCTCCGTTCCTCCTCGAAGACGATAGAGCGCCGAAAGCGCGCCCTCGCGCCGTCCAGCCGCGTCGGAGAGCTCGTCCTCGGCGCGCGCTCGGTCGGCGAGCAGACCTTCGAGCCTCCCCTGTGCCCCGCGGCGCACGAGCGCGGCCGCGTCGCGGCGGGACTCCGCCTGGGCGTGCCGTTCGGCCACGGCATCGAGGTCCAGCTCGGCGATCCGCGCGCGAAGTGCTCCGATCTCGACGGACAGCTTCTCCGCACGCTCGGCGGCGGTCGCCTGCAGCGCCAACGGCCGAAGCCGCTTGCGAACCTCCTCTTCAACGTCACGCGCCCGCTCGACCTGAATCGCAACTCGCGCGAGCTTGAGCTCGGCGCGGTGGCGTCGCCGCTTGAACTTGCCGAGACCCGCGGCCTCCTCCACCAGCGCGCGCCGGTCCTCCGGCTTCGAAGCGAGCACCTGCTCGACCTTTCCCTGGCTCACGACGGAGTGCATCGCGGCACCGAGACCGACATCCGACAGCAGCTCGACCAGATCCGTGCGGCGAACCGGAGCGCGGTTGACGAGGTACTGGCCCTCCGCGCCGCGAACGAGCCGTCGCGCGATCGACACCTCGCTGAAGTCGAGCTCCGAGAAGTCTCCCGCTTCGTTGTCGAACACGAGCTCCACCTCGCAGTGGTCGGCTGGCTTCCGGTCGCCTCCTCCCGCGAAGAGCACGTCGTCCGGCTTCTCCGCTCGTAGCTCCGAGGGCGTGAGCGAGCCGGCCGCCCAGACCACCGCGTCGGCGATGTTGGACTTGCCGGAGCCGTTCGGGCCGACGATCACGGCGACGCCCGGCTCGAGCTTGATCTCGAGCGCGTCCGGGAACGACTTGAAGCCGCGGATGCGGATCGACTGCAGGTGCACCGAGGTGCCATTCTCGCGAAGAAGCCGGACGTGCCCCGCGCGTTTCTCGACGCGCCGCGAGCGTCGTCAGCCGGTCGCGGAGTCCGGCTCTGCCGGCGGGAGCGGCTGGCTGCGAGGAACGCGAGCTAGAACTGCTCGGGGACGACGCCTAGCTCGTCGAGCGCCTGGCGCGCGGCTTCCTGCTCGGCCGCCTTCTTCGTCGAGCCCCGACCGATTCCGAGCTGCGCCCCCGCGACGTGCGCCGCGCAGACGAACCGGCGGTCGTGCGCCGGCCCCTCGACCTCCAGCACCGTGTAATGCACCTGGCTGCCCGACCGCGCGAGAGCCTCCTGGAGCTCTGTCTTGTAGTCGACGTGGCTCGTGCGTGCGTACTCGATCTTCTCGGTGAACGCCGCGACGATCGCTGGCTCGATGCGTTCGAACCCGTGCTCGAGGTAGAGCGCGGCCATGGCGGCTTCGAGCAGGGCCGCGAGCACGTTTCGGCTGTGCGAGATGCGCTGGAGCTCGTCCGGAGGAACGGCGCCGGCGCGCTCGGCCAACCGCTCTCCGAGCCCGAGCTCTTTGGCCACGATCGCGCAACTCGCGCGAGAGACGACGTGCGCGCGAATCTTGGCAAGCCTCCCTTCCGATGCGTCAGCGAAGCGATCGAACACGGCGCGCGCGATCGCCAGCTCGAGGACGCTGTCGCCCAGGAACTCGAGCCGCTCGTAGGACGCGGCGCGGTCCTCCGCCCACGAGGCGTGCTTGAAGACCTGATCCAGCCGGTCCGGAGGCAGCGCGCCGATCAGCCGGCCGAGCTCGGCCGGCCCGTCTTCCAGGTCCTGATTACTCCTGGTGAGCGACGACGTAGTCGATCGCCTTGCCGACCGTCGTGAGCCCGCGTGCGTCCTCGTCCGGAATCTTCAGCCCGAACTGGTCTTCGAGGTCCATGACGACCTCGACGAGGTCGAGCGAATCGGCACCGAGGTCCTCTTCGAAGGACGCGTCCTCGATGACCTCGCTCTGGTCGATGCCAAGCTTCTCGCTCAACGCGCTCTTGAGCTGCTCGAGAATCTCCTCACGCGAGTGTGCCACTTGAAACCTCACTTATCGGCCGTCGGGGT
>JACCWU010000056.1 GCA_013697465.1 Actinomycetota bacterium
CGAGAAGCAGTCGATGGTCAACTTCACCGTCCGCGACCTCGACGCGATGCTTGCGCAGCTCAGAGCGGCCGGAGTCGAGGTCGACGACCGGATCGAGGACGCCGAGTACGGTCGCTTCGGCTGGGCGGCCGATCCCGAGGGGAACCGGATCGAGCTCTGGCAGCCGTCCGGCTGAACCGTTACGAGAAGGTCAGGTCATACTTTTCGGCCATGGCCGCCTACTCGGTGAACAGACGCGCCGTGGCACGGGCGAGGAGGCTCATCGAAGCGCGGCAGTACGTTCTCGAGAGCGACTGGGGGGACGTCCAGCCGCGGACCGACGACGAGAACCGCTTCCTGGCATCACACTCGTGGGCCGAGTACGCGGAGTGGCATCTCGGTCTCACCGAGGGGGCCGAGGACGAGACCAAGGCCCGGTACGGGTTCGTCTACGGAGACTTCCGTCGCATCCACCGGTCGGGCCTGATCGCGTGCGTGTATCGGGCTGCCGAGTGGCGCCACAAGAACGTCGAGCTCGCGGCTCACAGGCTCCTGCAGCTTCTCGACAAGACGAGGTCCTGAGCTCCTCACGAGTCCGAGACCGTCGCGTGCCGGCGCACGATCTGCCAGCGCCCGTCGCGTCGGACCCAGACATCGGTGATCCGCAGGGCGCCGCTCGCCTCCCGGCCCTCGAGCCGAGCGGTCTGCCGGTAGCGGGAGACGACGACGGCCATGTTCCCGTAGATCTGGGTGTCGATCTCGTCGTACGAGAACGCGTCGACCTCGTACGCGCCCGCGGCGGCCTCGAGCAGCTCGTCGCGCGCAAGCGTTCCGGCTGCTCCGTCGAGGGTGAACTCCTCCGCCAAAAGCTCGTCCAGCCGCTTCGTGTCGTGCTCCTGGACCGCACGCACGAGCTCGTGTGAGAGTCCGCGAAGCTCACCGGCCACGAACGCGGACGCGGCGGTCACTCGACTTCCACGAGCGCGGGGTGCTCCTCGAACAGGTACCGCACGATGGGATGCTTGGCTGCCCGCACCTCGTCGAGCCTGCGCACCGGTCGGCTGTGGGGTGCTTGGCGCAGCAGCTCCGGCTCGGCGGCGGCTTCCACCACGATTTGACGCATCGCGTCGACGAAGCCGTCGAGCCGCTCCTTCGGCTCGGTCTCGGTCGGCTCGATCATGAGCGCCTCCGGGACGACGAGCGGAAAGTAGACCGTCGGCGGATGGATGCCGTAATCCATCAGCCGCTTCGCCACGTCTAGCGCCGTCACGCCGTGCTCCCGCTTGAGATTTCGAGCCGAGAGCACGAACTCGTGCATGCAGTGTCGATCGTACGGCAGCTCGTACACGTCGCGGAGCCGGGCGAGCAGGTAGTTCGCGTTCAGGACGGCGACCTCGGACATCTCCTTGAGGCCCGGCCCGTACGCGCGCATGAACGCGTACGAGCGAACGAACACCCCGAACGGTCCGGCAAATCCCCGAACCCGTCCGATCGACTTCGGGTGGTCGTGATCGAGGCGGTACGCATCGGCGTCGCGAACCACGCGGGGAACCGGGAGAAACGGCTCGATCGTGTCTCGCACCGCCACGGGGCCGCCGCCGGGGCCGCCGCCGCCGTGCGGCTGCGAGAACGTCTTGTGCAGGTTGTAGTGGACGATGTCGAAGCCCATGTCCCCCGGGCGGGAGATCCCGACGACCGCGTTGAGGTTCGCGCCGTCGTAGTAGAGGAGAGCGCCCGCGTCGTGGAAGATCCGGGCGACCTCCTCGATGCCCTCGTCGAACAGGCCGAGCGTCGAAGGGTTCGTGAGCATGAGTCCCGCGGTGCGCTCGTCGACCTTCGCGCGCAAGTCGTCGAGGTCGAGATTGCCGCGCGCGTCCGTCTCGACCTTCGCGAGCTTGTAGCCCGCCATCGTCACGCTCGCTGGGTTCGTCCCGTGCGCCGTGTCGGCCGTGATGATCGTGTCGCGGTCCTCGCCGCGGTCGGCAAAGTACGCGCGCATGAGCATCAGCCCGGTCAGCTCGCCCTGCGATCCTGCGGCAGGCTGGAGGGTGACGGCGGGCAGGCCGGCGATCTCGGCGAGCATCTCCTGCAGCCGCCACATGAGCTCGAGCGCGCCCTGGGCGGCCTCGTCTTCCTGATACGGGTGCAGATCGCGGAACCCGGGAAGCCCGGCCAGCCGCTCGTGCACACGAGGGTTGTGCTTCATCGTGCAGGACCCGAGCGGGTAGAAGCCCGTGTCGACGCCGAACGTGCGGTCGGCGAGCGTCGTGAAATGGCGTACGAGCTCCGGCTCCGAGAGCTCGGGGAGCCGCGGCGGGCTGGATCGGCGAAGCGCTTCGGGCACCTTCGGCACCGGGAGATCGGGGCGCGGCGGCCGTCCGGCGCGTCGTCCTGGGCGGGATCGCTCGAAGACGAGTGGCGCATCGGCCCAAGCGCGGCCGGGCTCGCTGGTCACTTGCACACCTCGGCGAGCACGTCGGCGAGGCGGTCGATGTCCTCCGTCGTCCTCTTCTCTGTGAGCGCCACGAGCAGGACGTCGTCGAGCCCCTCGTAGTCCCGCCCGAGGGCGTACCCGGGGTGCACGCCCTGTTCTCGAGCGCGCCTGATCGTCTCGACGGCGGGAATCGGCGTGCGGAACGCAACTTCCTTGAACGACGGAGCGTCGAACGCCGGCTCGAGTGGGACGCGCTCGCGGGCGTACTGCGCGAGGGCCATGCACGTCTCCCCCACCTCGCGCAAGCCCTCCGGCCCGAGCCATGAGAGCGCTGCGAGCCCGGCGAGCGCGAGCAGGGTTTGGTTGGTCGTGATGTTCGACGTCGCCTTCTCGCGACGGATGTGCTGCTCCCGAGTCTGCAGGGTGAGAACGAAGGCGCGCCGGCCGTCCGCGTCCACCGTCTCCCCGACGATGCGCCCCGGCATCCGGCGGATGAACTCGCCTCGAGCGGCGAGGAACCCGTAGTGCGGGCCGCCATAGGACGGCCAGTTGCCGGCCGACTGCCCTTCGCCGAGTGCGATATCGCAGCCGTACGCTCGCGGAGCCTCGAGCACACCCAGCGACATCAGGTCGACGTGCGCAACCGCGAGCGCCCCGGCTTCGCGGGCCGCCTCCGCCAGATCGGGAGCCGGTTCGAGGTTGCCGAGGAAGTTCGGTTGCTGGAAGAACACGGCGGCGGCATCCGACGCTGCGGCAACTACCTCGTCGGCGTCGGTCACGCCGTCCCTGTGCGGAACCTCGACCACCTCGAGGCCGAAGCCCGGCGCATAGGTCTTCACGACCTGGCGGACCTGGGGGTTCAGCGCCTCGGCGAGCACGATCTTCCGCCGGTCGGAGACGTGGCGTGCGACGAAGCAGGCGTCGGCCGCCACTGTCGAGCCGTCGTACCCGGATGCGTTCGAGACGTCCATTCCCGTCAGCTCGCAGATGACCGTTTGGTACTCGAACACCGCCTGCAGCACGCCTTGGCTCATCTCCGGCTGGTACGGCGTATACGCCGTGAGGAACTCGCCGCGTGAGAGCACGACGTCGGCGACCGACGGCACATAGTGGTCGTAGATGCCCGCGCCGAGGAACGAGAGCTCAGCGCCGGTGTGGACGTTTCGCGCTGCGAGCTCCTCGATGTGACGGGCGAGCTCAGGCTCACCCAGCGCAGGCGGCAGATCGAGCTCGCGCCCGAGCCGAACCCCGGGCGGGATCTGCTCGAAGAGCTCCTCGACGGACGAGACCCCGATCGCCGCGAGCATCTCCTCGCGATCGGCGTCGGTGACGGAGAGGTAGCTCACTGCTCGGCGACGTGTGCGCGGTACGCGGTGGCGTCCAGCAATGCGTCGACCTCGGCCGGATCGGACATGCGGATCCGAAGGAGCCAACCCTCGCCGTAGGGGTCTTCGTTCACGGTCTCCGGCTCGTCGGCCGCCTTTTGGTTCACCTCGAGCACCTCGCCCGACAGCGGCGACACGACGTCGGACACGGCTTTGACGGACTCGACCTCGCCGTAGGCCTCGTCCTTCGACACGGTTGCCCCCGCCTGGGGCGCCTCGAAGTGCACGAGCTCGCCGAGCGCGTCCTGCGCGAACCAGGTGATCCCGAGGACGGCTTCCTCGCCTTCGATCCGCGCCCAGTCGTGCTCGGGGTGGTACTTCAGATCGTCCGGGTAGCTCTCCGCTGCCGGCAACTCAGCTCTCCTTCCGGTAGATCGGCTTCTTCACGATGCGCGCCCGCCGCGGCTTGCCGCGGACGTCAACGACGAGCTCCGAGTCTGGCGCGGCGCTCTCGGCCGGGACGTAGCCCATGCCGATCCCACGGTCGAGCATCGGGGAATGTGTGCCCGAGGTCACCTCGCCGCCTCCTTCGATCGGCATACCCTGCCTCGGCACTGCCTTCTCCTCCATCACGAACGGGACGAGCTTGCGGCCGGGACCGTCTTCTTTGATCGCCCGCAGCAGCTCGACACCGGTGAAGTCCTTCGCGAGATCGCAGGCCCAGCCGAGCCCCGCCGAGATCGGGTCGGTCTCGGGCGTGATGTCGTTCCCGTGCAGGGGGTAGCAGACCTCGAGCCTGAGCGTGTCGCGCGCGCCGAGGCCGCACGGGACGGCTCCGCGCGCGAGCACGCAGTCCCAGAGCGCAGCCGCATCCTCGGCCGCACAGCAGAGCTCGACCCCGGTCTCGCCCGTGTACCCAGTCCGACAGATCATGACCTCGATCCCTTCGAGCTCGCCCATCGCGTGCGTGAACGCGGGGGCCTCGGGAAGCTCGAGTCGCTCGAGCGACTGGGGGCCCTGGACGGCGATCAGCCCGTACTCGTCGGAGGCGTCGCGCACCTCGCTGCCACGCGCCTCGCGCTCCTTCAGCCAGTCGTACCCGGGCTCCCGGTTCGAAGCGTTGACGACGAGCAGGTACTGCCCGTGCGCGAGCCGGTAGGCGATGAGGTCGTCCAGGATCCCGCCCTGCTCGTTCGTGAGCAGCGTGTACTGAGCCTCCCCGTCGTCCGCTTTCGCGAGGTCGTTCGAGAGCATCTCCTGGAGGAACGTGAGTGCCGTCGGCCCTTCCACGTGGAGCTGGCCCATGTGCGACACGTCGAACGCTCCGCAGTCCGAGCGGACGGCGCGGTGCTCCGGGATGACCCCCTCGTACTGCACGGGCATCTCCCAGCCGGCGAAGGGGACCATCCGCGCGCCGAGCGAGAGGTGGCGTGCGTAGAGAGGCGTGCGCTTGAGCGTGGCCTCCACGACCGCGACTTTAACGACTGACGACGCGTTCTCCCGCGCCGAGGCGTCTCGCGGCGACAGCCGAACGTCTCCGCCGAGTCGCCCACATAGCCAGAGCGCGTCGCTGTCCGAGCACCGAGACGGGGAGCGACGACGAACCTTGCGGCTCCTAGCCGCAACGATCCGTGCTCTGCGGCTAGTTGTCCTTCAGGAAGCTCGGGATGTCGATCTCGACGTCGGTGACACTCGGGGCCTGGAACGCCGGCCTCGGGGATGTCTCCCCCGCCGTCGACTCGACGCGCCGCCGCCGCGGCCGGCCGCCGAACCCCGTGGCGATCGCTGTGACGCGCACGTCGTCGCCCATGCTCTCGTCGATCACTGCGCCGAAGATGACGTTCGCATTCGAGTCGGCGGCGCTGGTGACGACCTCGGCGGCCTCGTTGACCTCGAACAGGCCGAGATCGGGGCCGCCCGTGATGTTGAGAAGAACTCCGGTCGCCCCGTCGAGCGACGTCTCGAGCAGCGGGGACGAGATGGCAGCCCGTGCTGCCTCGACCGCGCGATTCTCGCCACGCGCGACGCCGATTCCCATCAGCGCCGAGCCCGCCTCGCGCATGATCGTGCGCACGTCTGCGAAGTCCAGGTTGACCAGTCCGGGAACGGTGATCAGATCGGTGATCCCCTGCACCCCCTGCCGCAGGATGTCGTCGACCATGCGAAACGCGTCGGTCACGGGTGTCGACTTCTCCACGACCTGTAACAGCCGATCGTTCTCGATCACGATCAGGGTGTCCACGTTCTCGCGGAGACTCTGAATGCCTACCTCGGCCTGCTCGGCCCGGCGCCGGCCCTCGAAGACGAACGGCCGCGTCACGACGCCGACGGTCAGCGCGCTGAGCTCGCGTCCGATCTCCGCAACCACCGGGGCGCCGCCGGTTCCGGTTCCGCCCCCTTCGCCGGCGGTGACGAAGATCATGTCCGCGCCTTTGAGCGCCTCCTTCAGCTCGTCGCGGCTCTCGTGGGCGGCTTCGAAGCCGACGCTCGGATCCGCCCCGGCACCGAGGCCTCGAGTCGCCTTCGCGCCGATATGGATCTTCACGTCGGCGTCCGTCATGAGGAGGGCCTGCGCGTCGGTGTTGACCGCGACGAACTCCACGCCCGACATGCCGGCCTCGACCATGCGACTGACGGCGTTCGTGCCGCCGCCGCCGATGCCGACGACCTTGATGACTGCGAGGTAGCTGCCGAGTTGATTACTCATCTCTCAACCTGTCTGAAGGTGAAGCTCGCCTTGAACGTGCGACTTGCGCTGGACATTCGCGCCCGAGGGTACGGCTCCTCCGTCATCCTGTCAATGGGGGTTCTCACCCGACACGTTCAAGCTCAACCTGAGAGTTGAGATACGTACCGGCGACCGGACGCTCGGGAACGCTCACGTCCAGGTAGACCATCCGGTCGTCGAGAGCTCGCAGGACGCGGCCCGCCGACGCGAGCTTGGCGAGCACGTCGGTCGGCTGCCCGAGCAGGATCTCGAACCCCGAGTGCAGCACGACCGTGAGCTCGCCGCCGGTCACTCGGATCGACTTGACGCGCCCGGGCAGACGAACGTCGCGCAGGCCTGCCAGCGCTCGGGTCGCGGGCTCGTAGACCGCCGGCAACGTCTCCCCAATCGCGATCGTCACCTTCCTCGGAAGCCAGAGTCGCGCTAGGGCGGGCTCTGCACGAGGATCGACTTCACGGATCACGCGGTTCAACCCCGTGACGAGCCAGGCGCGCTCTCCTCGGCGGGCGACGGCGACCGTGCGCACCGGTGCGACTTTGATCACCAGCGTGTGGGGAAAGGCGCGATCGACGGACGCTGCCGCGACCGAGGGAAGGTTCCGTACCGTACCCGCGACGGCCGAGCCGTCGATCTCGAGCAGGCTCGCGCCGATGACACCGCGTGCGGTGCGTTGGACCTCGCGAGCCACCTCGGGCGGCGCTCCCCGCACCTCGATCCGTTCGACGGCGAAGACCGAGGATTCGCGGGCACCCCAGTACGCGGCGAACGCGGCCACGAGGAGGCCGAAGGCGATGGCGAGAGAGCGGCCGGAGGGGACGAGCCGAACGAGGTCGAGGCGGTCGTCGGCTGGCGCTCGCGGAAGCGGGACGACGGCACTTGCCGCGTGTGCGCGCCGGCGCGATCCCGGCCCGGTTCGTCCCCCACCGGCCATGAGGCACGATTCGCCGCCCCGGGCGATGCTCCTACGTGGACGGCTCCGCGAGCTCCAGCGGGCCGAGGAGCGCTACTTCGTGCTCGAGTGCGACTCCGTACTGCTCCCGCGCGCGGTGCCGAGCCTCGTTCATCAAAGCGACGCAGTCGGCACTCGTGGCGCCCCCTTCGTTCTCGATGAAGTTCGCGTGCTTCGGCGAGATCACGGCGCCGCCGATCCGGTGGCCCTTGAGACCGCAGAGCTCCAACATGCGCCCCGCGCCGAGCTCCGCGAGCGGATTCTTGAAGACGCTCCCGAACGTGCGCTTGTTCGTCGGCTGCGTCGCCTTGCGCTGAGCCACGAGCTTGGCGACCGTCGCCTTGATCTCGTCGACAGGTCGACGCTCGAGCCGATACTCGACGCCCGCAACGACGCTGCCTGGAGGAAGCTCCGAGTGCCGGTACGAGAGCGAGAGCTCGGACGGAGCGAGCCAGTCTGTTCCCTCGGCCGTGGACACAAGCACGCGGGTGAGGACATCCGCCCACTCACGTCCGTACGCGCCGGCGTTCATTCGGACGCCACCACCGGCGGTTCCGGGAATCGCGCACGCGAACTCGAAGCCGCCGAGTCCTGCTGCGCGGGCACGATGGAGGCAGACGGCGTTCGTCGCGCCACCCCCAGCCGCGAGAACCTCACCGCTCGTGGTCGCCTCGGCCAGCTCGCCCTCGAGCCGCAGCACGAGCGCGTCGACCCCGGCGTCCGCGGCGAGAACGTTCGAGCCGAGCCCGACGACGACGACCTCGAGACCATCCGCACTGGCATGGTGCAACGCCTCCTCCAACTCGGTGAGCAAGTGCGCGCGGACGAACGCACGAGCCGGACCTCCCGTGCCGATCGTCGTCAGGCGCGCGAGGGGCACGTCGCGCTCGAGTCTCACTCCGCGAGCCCCTCGACGATCGCGCGGGCGATCCTCCACGGCTCCCCCACGCCGAGCGTTACGACGACATCACCGGGACGAGCCCAGTGGAGCGCGATCTCTGATGCCGATGCGAGTGTCGGTGCCCAGCCGCGCCGAACACCTTTCGGAACGCGGTCGAGCACGAGCTTGCCGGTCACGCCTGGACGGGGGGCGTCGCGGCCGTCGACGATGTCCGTGACGACCGCCATGTCAGCGAGCCCGAGCGCCGCGCCGAGCTCGGTCGCGAGCTGTCGTGTCCGCTCGTACACGTGCGGCTGGTAGACCGCGATCAGCCGACCTTCGGTTCGCGCTCGAGCCGTCCGCAGGGTCGCCGCGATCTCCGTCGGGTTGTGGCCGTAGTCGTCGTACACGCTGATCCCCTGACGATCGCCTACGAGCTCGAAACGCCGGCCGACTCCGCTGAAGCCGGCCACCGACTCCTCCGCCGCTGCCCGCGTGATCCCTGCGAGCTCGAGTGCCGCAAGTGCCGCGGCTGCGTTTCGGCGGTTGTGCTCGCCGGGGACTGCGAGCTCGAAGGAGACCGGCTCGAGCTCCCAGCCTCTCACCACCTCAGGCGCCGCAGCCAACCAGCTCTCGAAGAAGTCGGAGAGCTCGGCCTGAGAACCGTACGCCGCGTGGTGATCGAGCTCGACGTTCGTGACCACCGCGATCTCGGGACGCAGGAGGCCGATCGAGCGGTCCGACTCGTCGCCTTCCACGACGAGCCAGCCGTCCCCTGATCCCGCGTTGCCGCCGAGCTGCGGGACCACGCCGCCGATGATCCAGGCGGGGTCGTCTCCGAGCTCACGGAGGACGTGCGCGATCATTGCGGCGGTCGTGGTCTTGCCGTGAGCGCCTCCGACGACGATCGAGCGCCGAAGCGAGACGAGCTCGGCGAGGAACTCGCCACGTCTCGTGCCCGCGCTGCGATCGGTATGAGCGGCCGAGACGACGACCTCAAAGCCGCCGGACGGCGTGGGATCGCCGCCGATGTCGACTTCGATCCCCTCGAGCGCCTCCAAGAAGATCGTCTCGCGAACGTCCCAGCCGCGAACCTCGGCTCCCCAGGCGCGCGAGATGTTCGCGTACGCCGAGAGCCCAGCCCCGCCGATGCCGACGAAGTAGATCCGGCGGCCTGCGAGCGGTCGCTCGCTCACGGCCGACCACTCTCGCGTCGTAACACAGTGTTACTTGGCACCCGCTCGGCTCCCGGCGCGCGCAAGCTCGACGAGCTCGTCGGCGATGACGTGTGCAGCATCGGGTCGTGCCAGGACCCGCATCGCGGCGCTCATCGCCTGGAGGCGCTCCGGATCGCCGAGCAGCTCGGCGACGAGCTCCGGGACGCGCGCCAAGTCCTGCTCCCGCACCGCGATTGCCCCACCGCCGGCCTCGAAGTGACGGGCGTTCAGCGCCTGGTGATCCGCGGTGGCGAAGGGGTACGGCACGAGAATCGCCGGCGTCCCGGTGGCCGCGAGCTCCCAGACGGTGCCGCCGGCACGCGAGAGCGCGAGATCCGCAACCGCGAGCGCCTCGCCGAACCGGTCGGTCGACTTCACGAGCACGTAGTTCGCCCGCGTCACGCGAGGGCAAAGTGCGTCGTAGTCTCGCTCGCCGGCGATATGAAGCACTGCCGGTCCCCGCTCGGCGTACGTCGAGACTGCGAACTCGTTCAGAGCCTGAGCTCCCGCGAGGCCGCCGAAGATGGCCAGCACAGGCTCGTCAGGGGGGAGAGCGAAGTGCTTCCGCGCCGCGGCCGCGCTCGCACCCAGGTGAGCTCGCGGAATCGGCCGACCCACGACGCGGTACTTCGGCCCACTCCTGCCGGGAATCTCGTACCCGAGAAAGACCCGACGCGCGAAAGGCACCGCGAGGCGGTTCGCGAGCCCGAGATGGGCGTCCGCCTCGGTGAGAGCGGCGGGTATCCCACGCAGACGCGCGGCGAGCACCATCGGCCCGGCGACGTACCCGCCGCCGCCGAGAACGACGTCGGGCTTCCTCCGCGCCAGGATCCGCAGGCAGGCGAACGGCGCGCGCGCCGCCAGGAAGAGTGCCCGGAGGAGCCCGACCCCTACCCGCCGAGGGAATCCCGAGACCGAGAACGTGTCGAGATCGAAGCCCGCTTCAGGAACCAGCTGCGACTCGACGCGGTCGCGCGACCCGGCGAAGGTCACCGTCACCCCGCGCTCGCGTAGAGCCTCCGCGACCTCGAGCGCGGGTCGTACGTGTCCGGCGGTTCCGCCGGCCGCGATCAGGCACACGAGCTTGGACGACGCGCTCATTGACGGCGATGTTAAGGAGAATGCCGACCCCCGCGAGGAGCACGACGAGACTCGAGCCGCCGTACGAGACGAACGGCAGTGGGATCCCGGTGAGCGGCGCGATCCCGAGGACCGCGGCGAGGTTGATCGCCGCCTGGCCGCAGACGAGAGCGGTCAGCCCGGCGGCCAAGAGCTTCCCGAACGGGTCACGGCAACGCAACGCGATGCGGAAGCCGGCAAACCCGAAGGCGGCGAAGGCACCGATCACGAACACGGACCCGAAGAGACCGAGCTCCTCTCCGATGACCGCGAAGATCATGTCCGTGTGTGCCTCCGGGAGATACAAGATCTTCTGCACACCCTCGCCCAGACCCTCGCCGGTGATTCCGCCCGAGCCGATCCCGATCGTCGCCTGCACGATCTGGAAACCGGATCCCTGCGCGTCGCTCCACGGATCGAGGAAGCTGAACACACGCGCGCGCCGGTAGGGCTCGGACCAGATCGCGCCGAGACCAACCGCCATTGCGAGCAGCGATGCGACGGCGAGGAGTCGCAGCCGTACCCCCGCCACGAGCAGCACCCCGAGCATCATCACGCAGAGGGAGATCGTCGTTCCGAGGTCGGGCTCCAGCAAGATCAGGCCGCAGAAGATCGCGGTCACGATTCCGAGGGGCTTTGCGAGCTCTCCGAGCGTACGGGGAGGCCGTCGCCTCGCCAGGTAGACCGCGGCGAAGAGGCAGAGCGAGAGCTTGGCGAGCTCGGACGGCTGGAAGCTCGCGGGCCCGACGAAGAACCAGCGATGGGCACCGTTCACGGCCGGCGAGGCGACGAGCACCGCCGCGCACAGGCCCAACGCGACGACGAGCAAGGCGGGCGCGAGATAGCGCAACCGGTGGTAGTCGACGCGCGACGCCGCGGCCATCAGGACGACGCCGAGGAGCGCGTACACGGCCTGCCGCTGGAGATAGGCCATCGAGTTGCCGTCGCCGAGCGCGGCCGACGCGGAGGTTGCGCTGTAGACCATCACGAGCCCGAACGCGACGAGTCCGAGCGTGATGAAGGTCAGGAGCCGCTGGTCGAAGCGGCCGTCGGTCGCCCGGCTCATGCGAGCTCCTGAACGAGACGCCGAAACGTGTCCCCCCGGTCTTCGAAGCTTTCGAACTGGTCGAAGCTCGCGCAGGCCGGTGAGAGCAACACGACGTCGCCGGCGACAGCCGCTGCCGCGGCTTCGGCCAGGGCCGAGGGGAGATCGCGGCTTCGTACGTAGGGAACGTCCGCGTCGTCGAGCGCCGCGGCGATCGCGCCTGCGGCCTCTCCGATGAGATACGCGCGGTCTCCGGGCCCGAACGCCTCCGCGAGCGGCGCGTACGGCTCGGCCTTCCCGCGTCCCCCGGCGATCACGTGGAGGCGCGAGTCGGGAAACGAGGCGAGCGCGCGCAGCGCGGCGGCCACGTTGGTGGCCTTCGAGTCGTTGACGTAGCGCACACCCCGCAGCTCGCGCACGAGCTCGATCCGGTGCGGAACTCCGGGGAAGGCGCGGAGCGCGTCCGCGATGGCCGCGTCGTCGATACCCGCGGCGCGAGCTGCGGCCGTTGCTGCCGCTGCGTTCTCGCGATTGTGGGCGCCGGGAATGATCGGCTCGGCGGGAAGCGGATCGTCGAGACGGAACTCGACTCTACGAGCGGCCCCAGGCACCTGTCCGTATCCCCGGGGAACGACGGCCGTGTCGTCCTCGGTCTGCCGCTCGAAGACACGGAGCTTGATCTCGGAGTACGAGTCGAAGGTGCCGTGGCGGTCGAGATGATCGGGCTCGAGGTTCAGCAAGACGGCAATCCGCGGGCGGAGCGTCTCGACGTCCTCGAGCTGGAAGGACGAGAGCTCGCACACGATCCAGCTCTCGGGCCGGACGGAGCCGACGAGCGCCGTCAGCGGCCGTCCGACGTTCCCCGCCACTTCGACCGGCCGCCCGGCGGCACGGAAGATGGCACCGAGGAGCTCGGAGGTCGTCGTCTTCCCGTTCGTCCCCGTCACGCCGAGAATCGGGTTCGGGAGCAGCCGTGCGCCGAGCTCGATCTCGCTCCAGACCGGGATCTCGCGGTCTCGTGCGCGTGCGACGAGCGGCGTCTCTGCCGGGACGCCGGGGCTCTTGACGAGCAAATCTGTCCCCTGCAGCAAGGTCTCCTCCTCGGCTCCGAGATGGACTTCGACGCCCAGGTCCCGGAGCCTCCCCGCATCCAGTCCCTCGTCGCGGTCGTACCCGAGCACCTCGGCGCCGCTCGCGACCAGCGCCTCGGCGGCGGCGCTCCCGGATCGGGCGAGCCCGACCACGAGCACGCGCGCGCCTCGTAGCTCGAACCGGGCGCTCAACTCTCGACGAAGTGGAGGAAGTCCCGGTAGAAGAGCGCGAAACCGGATGCGCAGAGGATCGCGCAGATGATCCAGAACCGCACCATGATCTTCGTCTCCGACCAGGCCTTCATCTCGAAGTGATGGTGGATCGGCGCCATCAGGAACACGCGCCTGCCCGTCCGCTTGAAGCTGACCACCTGGATGATCAGCGAGAGCACCTCGATGACGAAGATCCCGCCGATGAGGAGCAGCAGGATCTCGGTGTCCGTGACGATCGCGAACCCGGCGATCGCCCCGCCGAGGGCAAACGAGCCCGTATCGCCCATGATCACCTCGGCCGGGTGGGCGTTGTACCAGAGGAACCCGATCGTCCCTCCGATCAGGGCCGCGGCCAGGGTGGCAAGGTCGAGGTAGACGTCGCTGCGCGCGCCGGGATCTCCAGAGCGAAGCCACGAGATGCCTGCGACCGCGAGGAAGGTGAGGAGCGCGATCGTCGCGGTGCCCGCGAAGAGCCCGTCGATCCCGTCGGTCAGGTTGGCGCCGTTCACTGTGCCCGCGATGACGAGGAAGAGGAACGGGTAGTAGAAGACTCCGAGCTCCAGGTTCCAGCCGGCGACCGGGACGTAGATCGCGGTGTCGAAGGTCTCGGTCTCCTGCAGGAGCAGCGCCGCGCCGACCGTGATCGCGACGAGGAGCACCATCTTCCAGCGGCCCGGCAAGCCGAGGGAGCGTCTGCGGCGGACCTTCAGATAGTCGTCGGTGAAGCCGATTGCGGCGCAGCCGACCGTGATGAAGAGCACCGTGAGCGTATCGGGCGTGTAT
>JACCWU010000091.1 GCA_013697465.1 Actinomycetota bacterium
GCCGAGAGCGATCACCTTCATCTCGCCGAAACCGGGCAGGGCACGAATCCGGCGCTCGAGCTCCTCGCCGTCCGCCGCAGTCGTCCACACCCGCTCTGCCTTCCCGCCGTAGTCCTGCGCGAGCGTCGCGCAGAGCGCCTGCACCCGTTTCGCCATCGCGCCCGGAAAGCGATGGACGGCCGGACGCTCGCGGAACGCCGCTTCGAGCTCGGCGGGATCCATCCCGGCGATCGCGGACGCGTCGAGGCGACCGAGGCGCTCGCGCAGCTTGAGCGGGCCGGCGAACGCTGTCTGCACCGTCACCTGCTGATCGAGCGCGAACCCGATCAGGAGCGCGAGCGGGTCGCGGGCGAGCAGCGCATCCGCCTCCGGATCGCCCGTGAAGTGGAGGGCATCGGGCACGGGTTCGATACTAGATGGTGCCGCGCTACCCTCACTCTCGTGGATCCGCTGGACGTCTTCTCTCCGCCGACGCGGGACTGGTTCGAGCGCGCGTTCCGGGCGCCCACCGCCGCCCAGGCTCAGGGCTGGCCCGCGATCGCGCGAGGCGGGAACGTCCTCATCCAGGCACCGACGGGCTCCGGGAAGACGCTTGCGGCGTTTCTTTACGGCATCGATCGGCTGAACAGGGCTCCCGGCGAGGGTCTGCGCCTCCTCTACGTCTCTCCGCTCAAGGCCCTGAACTACGACATCGAGCGCAACCTGCGCAGCCCCCTCGCCGGACTGAGCTCGACGCTCGCCGTCGGCGTCCGCACCGGCGACACCCCTGCGGACGAGCGCCGCCGCATGCTCAAGTCGCCTCCCGACATCCTCATCACGACGCCCGAGTCCCTCTTCTTGCTCCTCACGTCGCAGGCTCGGGAGACTCTGACGGGTATCGAGACCGTGATTCTCGACGAGGTGCACGCGGTGGCCGGGACGAAGCGCGGGGCCCACCTTGCGCTGTCGTTGGAGCGCTTGCAGCGGCTGGTCGAGCATCCGATCCAGCGCATCGGGTTGTCGGCGACCCAGCGTCCGCTCGCCGAGATCGGCCGGTTCGTCGCGGGCACGGGCCGCGAGATCGAGCTCGTCGACGCCGGGACGCGGAAAGCGCTCGACCTCGAGGTCGTCGTGCCCCTCGAGGACATGCGCGAGCCCAGCGCCACCGTCTCCTTCGCCGAGCCCCCCGTCATCGACGGGAGCTACATCACGACCGGCACCGGCCCGGCGTCCCGCTCGATCTGGCCCTCGATCTATCCGGCGTTGCTCGAGCTCGTACGGGAGCACCGCTCGACCATCGTCTTCGTCAACAACCGGCGCCTCGCCGAACGGCTCGCGCTCCGCCTCAACGAGCTCGCCGGCGAGGAGCTCGCGCGCGCGCATCACGGCTCGCTCGCACGGGAGCAACGCGTGCTGGTCGAGGAGCTGCTGAAGGCCGGGAAGATCCCTTGCCTCGTCGCGACCTCCTCGCTCGAGCTCGGTATCGACATGGGTGCGGTCGACCTCGTGATCCAGGTGGAGAGCCCGAAGTCGGTCGCCCGTGGGCTGCAGCGTGTTGGGCGCGCCGGGCACTCGCTCGACTCGGTGTCCAAGGGGCGGATCTTCCCGAAGTTCCGTGGCGACCTGCTCGAGTCCGCGGTTGTCGCGAAGGCAATGCGAGAGGGGGCGATCGAGGAGACTCACATCCCTCGGAACCCGCTCGACGTGCTCGCGCAACAGATCGTCGCGATCTGCGCGGACGAGGACGTGAGCGTGGACGAGCTGCACGAGCTCGTGCGCCGGGCGCATCCTTTCGCCGAGCTCTCGCGCGCGTCGCTAGAGAACGTCCTCGACATGCTCGCCGGCCGCTATCCGTCCGACGAGTTCGCGGAGCTGCGGCCGCGGATCGTCTGGGACCGCACGGCCGGGATCGTGCGAGGCCGCACCGGAGCGCGGCGGCTCGCTGTCACGAATGCAGGAACGATCCCCGACCGCGGGCTCTTCGGCGTCCACCTCGTCGAGGGCGGCGGACGGGTCGGCGAGCTCGACGAGGAGATGGTGTACGAGGCGCGCGAGGGGCAGACCTTCCTGCTCGGCGCCTCGAGCTGGCGGATCGAGTCGATCACCCGCGACCGCGTGCTCGTCTCGCCGGCGCCGGGCGTACCGGGCGTCGCGCCGTTCTGGAAAGGCGAAGGAGTGGGTCGCCCCGCCGAGCTCGGCGAGCGCATCGGAAAGACGAGCAGGGAGCTCGTCGCTCTGAGCGACGCCGCCGCCGACGCACGACTGCGCGAGGAGTACGGACTCGACGAGCGGGCTGCCAAGAACCTCGTGACCTACCTCCGCGAGCAGGAGGCGGCCACCGGCGTCGTGCCCTCGGACCGGACGATCGTCGTGGAGCGTTTCCGGGACGAGATCGGCGACTGGCGCGTCTGCGTTCTCACCCCGTTCGGAGGCCGGGTGCACGCGCCGTGGGCGCTCGCGCTTGCCGCGAGACTGCGAGAGACCCTCGGAGTCGACGCCCAGTCGCTCTGGTCGGACGACGGCATCGCACTCCACTTCCCGGACGCGGACGTGCCCCCGCCGCTCGCCGACCTGCTGCTGGATCCGGACGAGGTCGAGGATCTCCTGCTTCCCGAGCTCTCGCAGTCGGCCCTTTTCGGAGCGCGATTCCGGGAGAACGCAGCCCGCGCGCTGCTGATCCCGCGCCGCCGCCCGGGGCAGCGGACTCCCCTCTGGCAGCAGCGCTTGAAGGCCCAGAGCCTGTTGCAGGTCGCTCGCGGCTACCCCCAGTTCCCGATCGTGCTCGAGACCTATCGCGAGTGCCTCCAGGACGTCTTCGACCTACCCGCCCTGCGGAAGATCCTGCGCGGGATCCAGACGCGCGAGCTCGATCTCGTGGAAGTCGAGACGGCTTCCTCCTCGCCTTTCGCGTCCTCGCTCCTCTTCGACTACATCGCCACGTACATGTACGAGGACGACACGCCGCCCGCCGAGCGGCGAGCGCAGGCGCTCTCGCTCGATCGCGACCTCCTGCGCGAGCTGATGGGCAGCGAGGAGCTCCGGGAGTTGCTCGACGCCGACGCCATCGCCGACGTCGAGCGCTCGCTTCGACCGGTGCCCCGGAACGGTGACGAGCTCCACGATCTGCTCCGGCGCACCGGGCACCTCCCGGAGGGCGAGTTCGATCGCGGATTCGCCGAGACGCTCCTGCGCGAGCGGCGTGCGATCCGGGTTCGGCTCGGTGGGCGCGAGGTGCTGCTCGCGGCCGAGGATGCGGGGCTCTACCGCGACGCGTTCGGTCTCGTTCCTCCGGGCGGGTTGCCCGATGCCTTTCTCGAGCCGGTGGCGAGTGCGCTCGCAAACGTGCTCGTGCGCTTCGCTCGGACCCACGGCCCCTTCACGACGGCGGAAGCCGCCCAGCGCTTCGACCTCGATTCCGGACGCGTCGAGGACGAGCTCGCGCAGCTCGAGGCCGCCGACCGCGTCGTTCGTGGCGAGCTCCGCCCCGGAGGCAGCGAGCGCGAATGGTGCGACCCCGACGTCCTCCGGCGTATCCGCCGCGCGACGCTCGCGGTGCTCCGCCGCGAGGTCGAGCCGGCCGAGCAGACGGCGCTCGCGCGCTTTCTGCCCTCGTGGCACGGCATCGGCCGCCGTCAGACGCTCAGAGAGGCACTTGTCCCGCTTCAGGCGCTCGCGCTTCCCGTTCCGCTCTGGGAGAGCGACGTGCTGCCGCGCCGAGTGCCCGGTTACCGCCCAGCGGATCTGGACGCGCTCTGCGCCTCAGGCGAGGTGGTGTGGGTGGGGGCGGGTCTCGATCGAGTCGCCGTCTTCTTCCGCGAAGACGCTGCGTCGCTCGGTGCACCCTCTGCGGAGGCCTCGCCCGAGGGCTCGTCCCAGGTCGCGATCCGCGCGGCGCTCGCTCAGGGCGCGCTCTTCTGGGCAGATCTGCTTGTTGCCACCGGCCTCGACCCGGCAGAGGCGCTCGCAGCGCTCTGGGATCTCGTGTGGGCCGGCGAGGTGACCAACGATGCCTGGGCGCCGCTGCGGGCGAGCCGGCGCTACGAGGCTCCGCGGACCGAGCGTCGGGCGCGCCGGTTCTCGCGCGTGCGGGCGAATGTCGCGTCGCCGACCCAGGGTCGCTGGTCGTCGGCAGCGCGGCTCTTCTCGCCAGGCGGATCGGAGCCGGAAGGTCCCGATCGCCGCGCGCTCGCCGAGCTCCTGCTCGAGCGGCAGGGAATTGTCACGCGTGACGGCGTGCGCGGCGAAGGGGTGCGCGGAGGGTACGGCGCGGTGTACGGCGAGCTGCGCACGCTTGAGACCCTCGGCGTCTGTCGCCGCGGGTACTTCGTCGAAGGCTTGGGTGGAGCCCAGTTCGCACCTCCGGGTGCGGTGGAGAGGCTGCGCGAGCTCCGTGCCGCCGGCCGCCGCGCGGAGCGCGCGGACGCGCTCGTTCTCGCCGCGGCCGACCCGGCTCAGCCTTACGGAGCAGCGCTTCCCTGGCCGCGCCGCGCGAGCGGACGTGCGGCGCGGGTCGTGGGCGCGTGGGTCGTCCTCCTCGACGGCGAGGCGGTGCTGTACGTGGAGCGCGGCGGGCGGTCGCTCGTTCCGCTGCGTGAGCCGGATCCCGAGGTGCTACGTCTGGCCCTCGACGCCCTGGTCGAGCACGTCCGCTCGGGCGGTGCGAAGCGCCTGGCGGTCGAACGCTTCGACGGCGTGCCCGTCGTCGAGTCCGACGCGATGGCGCTGCTCGTCGAGGCCGGGTTCCTCGCCGGCCCACGCCGCGCCGTCCTCCGCCCGTAGAGACCTGCGCTGAGAGGAGACCACGACTCGGCCGCGTAACGGGGAGTCGTGCCCTTACGTGCGCCGCATCTCTATCCGTACCTCCGCGGCTTCGTCCTCGGGGCGTTCGTCGTGCTCGGCCGAGAGCTCGAGGAGGGCGCCGATCTCCCGTTCGCGTTCGAGGAGCATCGCCAGCGCCGCGGCCCCGCGCTGTACGAGCTGCGCCCGCTCGTTCGCGCGTTCATCGAGGAGCGCGAGCCGATCCTGCGAGGACGCGAGGACGCGCGTGTCGCCGTCGAGGAGCTGCGCCGGGAGCCGGCCGCCGCGATCTTCGCCCACGCACATGCGGGGCCGCGCGCCACGGAGGACGACGCCCTCTTTCGCACCGTCTTGCTGGGGCTGCTCATCTCGACCGCGGAGTCGTGCGGCGGCTTCGACTGGGACGACGAGGCATTTGAACGCTCGTACGCGAGCCTCGAGTCGTCGCTCTTCGGCGAGCGGCGGCGCTACACCGCAGTCGCCCCCCTGGTCGGCCTCTCGATCCCGAAGGCGACCGAGCTTGCCGCGGGTCTCCAGGTCCGTCCGTATACGCCGTCGGAGCTCAATCGTCACTGGCCCGAGTCGCGTGGGCTACTGCCTCCCGGATTCGGCGCCGAACCAGATCGCTTCAATTTTCTCGAGCTGAGACGCGACTTGGAGGAGGGCGAGGACGGACCCGACGCTCCAGCCGAGATCGCGGATGCCGTCAGTGCACTCAGGCTCACGACGTCCGCAGCGCTGGCCGCCGGACCGGTGCTCTTCGAGACGCTGGACGGCCGACCGTTCGGCATCCGTCCGGTGCTTCCGATCGCTGCGACGCAACCGCCGGGCGAGCCATCCAGACTCGATCCGTATCGCGCGCCGATTGCCCGGGACGTGCTCACCGCGCTCGCTGACGCCGACGGCGATCCCGAGCTGGCCGAGGCGCTCGACCGCTGGGAGCTGTCGCTCTTTCAGAACGATCCTTTCCGCGCCGAGCAGCTCCGGGCGTCGCTCCGCGCGCTCCTCGGCGACACCTGGCCGCTTCGCTGCGCGTTGCTCCTGGAAAGAGACGGCGCGGCCCGGGAGTCGCTGCACGCCGAGCTCCAAGCCCTGGGCTCGGGAGAGTCCGCGAGCTCGGGCGCTCTCGACGCAGTGCGTCGCTCGCTCGTGGCGGCTCTTCGCTCGGGCGATCGTCTCGCGCTCGTCCACGAGCTCGACCGTGAGCTCCTGGGACTCGAGCGGCGGCCGCTGCTCCGCGCCGCGGTCTGACGCGAAACGCACTCGTCAAACATCTTCGACAAAGCCGTTTCCCATCCGTGACGGTCTCCCGGCTACGGTCGAGTCATGGAGGAAGCGGGCGCCGTCCTCGAACGGCTCGAGCGGATCGAGCGGCTCCGGCGTGAAGGCGCACTCGCCGCGACGCTGCTCGACGAGCTGCGCGCGCTCCTCAGGGAGGCGGAGGACTGGGCGAGTGTGGAAGGGGGTGATGCGGGAGAGCGTGCGGTTGCAGGGCTGCGGGAGGCGTTGGCCCGGGACCTGGTCGCGTTGTAGCCCACACCTGGGTCGAGTGTGACGGCGTGATTGCTGCGAGCCGCCGAGCGTCTAGGATCGCCCCGTGATCTCACCCCCTGGCATCTCGCACTGGGACGATGTGAAGAGCAGTCGCGGCGAGCGCGGGCACATTGCGGGCACGTGGCAAAGCCTCACCGGCGGCGCGTCGCAAACGGTCGGCGTCAAGCGGATCCAGGTCGATCCCGGGATGTGGGCAACTCCCCTACATCTGGAAGGAGCCGAAGAGGAGATCTTCTACGTCCTCGGCGGTTCGGGTGTCTCGGTTCAGTCGGAGGGCGAGGACGCCGAGGGATACGCGGTGCGCCCGGGCGACTGCATCGTGCATCTGGCGCTCGAGAACGCCCACACGCTCAAAGCCGGTGAGGAAGGGATCGACGTGCTCGCCTTCGGCCAGCGCTCCTATGCGGGCGGCGTCACGTGGATTCCCCGGGCCGGCGTCGCATGGCTCGGCGAGACCTGGGCACCGGTCGGCGCCGAGGAGGACCACCCCTGGGCGCGCGAAGCGGCGGCCGGGCCGCCCGAGATCGACGAGCTCTCGACACGTCCGAGCAACATCGTCAACGTCGAGGACGTCGAGCCGGTCGAGCGGGATACAGAGACGGTCGGGCGGCGGGTTCGATATCTCGGTCGCGAGGCCGGGTCGCAGCGCACCGGCCTCCGCCATGCGGAAGTGCTGCCCGGCAAGCTGAATGCACCTCCGCATTGCCACTCGGCCGAGGAGGAGATCTTCGTCGTCCTCGACGGCGACGGCCAGCTGCTGCTCTGGGAGGAGAACGGCGTGCAGGAGCACGCCGTGAGGCGTGGCTCCGTCGTGGCTCGGCCGGCCGGAACGGGCGTGGCCCATGCCTTCCGTGCGGCCAGCGACGGCATGACCCTGCTCATGTACGGGACACGGGACTCGAATGACATCTGCTTCTACCCGCGCTCCGGAAAGGTCTTCTTCACCGGGCTCGGTCTCATTGCGCGGTTGGGCGAGCCCGTGGATTACTGGGACGGCGAGGAGTAGCCTCCGCCCCGTCGGCTACGGTGCCGCGGAGTTGAAGGAGTTTCCTCGAGAGGCTGGAAGGTGAGACCGTCATGGCCCTCTCACCCCTCCGGCCGCGTCCGGCGCAGTCGCGACTCGTCGCCGAGGAGCCCGAGCTCGGTCCGGACGGAGGATCCACGCAAGCGTCGGGTCCGCATCTGCAGGCGTTGCCGCCGCCTGGACCGGCGCCCGTGCCCGAGGAGCAGGTGATGGCAAAGGTCATCGCCTTCGCCAACCAGAAGGGCGGCGTGGCGAAGACCACGACGACGCTGAACCTCGGCGTCGCGCTCGGCGAGCTGGGGCACCGCGTGCTCCTCATCGACCTCGACCCGCAGGGCAACCTGACGATGAGCCAGGGCATGAACCCGGACGCGATCGAGCGCTCGATGTTCGACGTGCTCGTGCACCGGGTACCGATCTCGGACATCGTCCACTCCGTCGAGGTGGACATCGCTGTCGCGTCGATCGATCTCGCCGGCGCCGAGCTCGCGCTCTCCGCGCTCATCGGACGCGAGCGGGCGCTCGACAAGGCCCTCGTCGAGGTTCGGGACAAGTACGACTTCATCCTCATCGACACGCCCCCTTCGCTCGGCTTGCTGACGATCAACGCATTCGTCGCCGCCGACGGCGTCATCGTCCCGGTGCAGTGCGAGTACCTCTCTCTGCGAGGGCTCGTCCAGCTCGAGAACACCTTGGCGATGGTGCGCGAGAACCTCAATCCGACCGTTCGCGTGGAAGGCATCGTCCCGACGATGTACGACGGTCGCACGCTGCACGCCCGCGAAGCGATCGAGATCCTCGAGGAGCACTTCGGCGATCTCGTCTTCGCGACGCGCATCCGCAAGACGGTGCGCTACGCGGAGGCCCCCGTGAAGGGCAGCTCCGTCCTGCGCTACGAGCCGGCGGGACCTGCCGCCCAGGCGTACCGCGACCTCGCGAAGGAGGTGCTCGATGGCGCGAAAGCGCGCGAGCATGCGTGAGGGACCGCTGGCCGAGCTCTTCAAGCGCACGGAGGCGGCGCAGCGCGCGCAGGAAGCCGAAGGCCCGGAGGAGGACAAGCCCGTCGTCGAGCCGGATCGCCGGCACCAGGCCGCGCTCGAGGAGACGGTGGAGCACGTCCACGGGTTCGTCGAGGAGCCCGCTCCCCCGGAGGTGACCGCTCCCGCCGAGCCGCCGAAGCCCGAGCCCCCGTCCGAGGCTGCGGCTTCGCGAGGCGCGGCACGGTACTTCGAGACGATGCTGGAGCCAGCACCGCGCCTACATCGCGTCCCGCCGTCGAAAGGCGCGGCCTACATCGCGGCGATTCGCGTAGTGGGCGTCGGCGGCGCGGGTCTCAACGCGCTCCATCGCATGATCGACGCCGGCATCTCGCAGGTCGACTTCCTCGCGGTCAACACGGACATGCAGGCGCTCGCCGTCTCCGATGCGCCCGTGAAGATCCACATCGGCCAGGACGTGACCCACGGCCTCGGCTCCGGCGCCGACCCGGAGGTCGGACGACGCGCGGCCGAGTCGGCCGCGGACGAGCTTCGGGCGACGCTTCGCGGCTCGGACATGGTCTTCGTCACGGCGGGCGAGGGCGGTGGCACCGGAACCGGCGCCGCTCCGGTGGTCGCGCGGATCGCTCGTCAGCTCGGAGCGCTGACCGTCGGCATCGTGACGACGCCATTCCGCTTCGAGGGCACACGCAGGCGCACGGCCGCCGAGCGCGGTGTCGAGGAGCTCCGCGCCGCGTGCGACACGGTGATCGTCATTCCCAACGACCGCTTGCTCGAGGTGCTCGACCGCTCGACCTCGATGATTGAGGCCTTCAAGATCGCGGACGACGTTCTCCGCCAGGGCGTGCAGGGGATCTGCGACCTGATCACGACGCCGGGTCTCATCAACCTGGACTTCGCGGACGTGCGCACCGTGATGCAGGACGCAGGCTCCGCACTGATGGGAATCGGCTATGCGACCGGTGCCACGCGGGCACGTGACGCGGCGGAGCGTGCGCTCGGCTCTCCGCTCATCGACACGGAGATCGTCGGCGCGCGCGGGATCCTGCTCTCGATCGCAGGCGGCGACGACCTGTCGCTCGTGGAAGTCCATGACGCCGCCGAGGTCGTTCGGGCCACTGCCACCGACGACACGAACATCATCTTCGGGGCGACGGTCGACCCGCGGCTCACGGGCCAGGTCTGGGTGACGGTGGTTGCCACGGGACTCGGTGGGACGCGACGTCGCGCGACGGCGCCCACGTTCAGCGGCGCGGAGCCCCGCGGGTCGGACCGGGCGTCCGAGCTGCCGAGCTTTCTGCAATCCGGGTAGATCCGAGCGCGCAAGAACGACCTAGAGCTCGATCCACCGGGGCTCGAGGGCGCGTCGGGACGGTGACAGAGGGACTCATGCGGCCGCAGTACGCTCCTAGCATGCGCGGAGCCGTCGCAGCAGGGCACCCACTGACCGCGGCCGCAGGCGCGCGCGTTCTCGCCGAAGGCGGGAACGCCGTCGATGCGTGCATCGCCGCGGCGTTCGTTGCGGCCGTCGCCGAGGGCCCGTTGACCGGGCCCGCCGGTGGCGGATTCCTCCTCGTGCACGAGCCCGGCGGAGAGACGGTCGTCCTCGACTGCTTCTTCGCCTGCCCGACGGAGCCGCTCGGCGAGCTCGTCGAGGTCGTCGTCGACTTTGCGGACGCAGGCACGCAGGCGTTCAGGGTGGGGG